>NZ_JBALMG010000131.1:0-16654 GCF_036963225.1 Bacillus sp. JJ783
GACCTCAAGGTGTTCAAGGTAACACGGGTGCTACTGGTATAGGAGTTACCGGACCTACTGGACCTAGCTTCCCAGTAGCGACAATCGTTGTAACAAACAACATCCAACAAACTGTACTCCAATTTAACAACTTCATTTTTCATACAGTATTTAACGCAAACAATATTATCTTCAACGGCACAGATACAGTTACTGTTATCAACGCTGGTATTTATGTAATTAGCGTATCCATCTCTACAACTGCACCAGGATGTGCTCCGCTCGGAGTAGGAATTTCAATAAATGGAGCAGTCGCAACTGACAACTTCTCTTCAAATCTAATAGGCGACTCACTTTCATTTACTACAATTGAAACGTTAGCAGCTAGCACAAATATTTCTGTCAAATCTACCCTTAGCGAAATTACAATTCCCGAAACAGGCAACACTAACATCCGACTTACTGTATTTAGAATCGCTTAAATTTCACTATTTATTGTTTATGACAAATAAAAAAAGAGCGAGAAACTCGCTCTTTTTTTGTTATGTACAATAATTCATTACTACTCTAATTCAATCGAAACATTTTTTTGTGGTACAAATGTAGAAATTGCATGTTTATAAATAAGCTGTTGCTTACCTTCTGTTTCCAGCAGGACTGTAAAATTATCAAATCCTTTAATTAATCCACGAAGCTGGAAACCATTTAATAAGTACAGCGTAACGAACGTATTCTCTTTACGGAGTTGATTTAAAAACTGATCTTGAATATTGATTGATTGCTTCATGTCGAATCCTCCTCTTTTTCTCTACTTACTATTATTCGACTTTAGTTGTAGCTTTCCTTCTATGTATCGTAAAATTTCTGACGTTTTTTCACCATCAGTAACATCGAACCACGCGACATCCATCTTATTACGGAACCACGTTAATTGACGTTTTGCATAACGGCGTGAATTCGTCTTTAATTGTGATACCGCTTCTTCTAAAGATACACGATTCTCAAAATAATCATATATCTCTTTATAACCAATCGCTTGAATAGATTGACAATCTCGCACTCCTCTTTCATGTAGACCTTTTACTTCTTCTAATAAACCTTGTTCAATCATTAGGTTAACACGTAAGTTAATGCGATCGTATAGCATTTCTCGATCCATTGTCAAGCCAATTAATGAAACATCGTACAGTAACTCATTTTCTTGTTTTTCGAGCTGGTTACTCATTTTTTCACCCGTCGTGTGAAAAATTTCTAACGCCCGAATAACACGCCTTACATTATTGGCATGAATACGCTCCGCACTTTCTGGATCTACTTCTTGCAACTTTTTATGTATATATTCCACACCGCGTTCTAATGCTAATTTTTCCATCTGTTCTCGGTATGTAGCGTCCCCAGCCTCATCTGTAAACTGGTAATCGAATAGAACAGATTGTATATAGAGACCGGTTCCACCAACAATAATTGGTAATTTCCCGCGCTCAGTAATTTCTCGAATGCACTTACGGACACGTTCTTGAAATTCCGCCACAGAAAATGAATCTTCCGGATCTTTTATATCAATCATATAATGCGGAATTCCGTCCATCTCATCTGTCGTCACCTTTGCAGTCCCGATATCCATCGTACGATAAATTTGCATGGAATCACCACTAATAACCTCACCATTCAACGCTTTTGCAAGATCGATACTTAATTTCGTCTTCCCGACAGCAGTTGGCCCAATGATGACAGCAACTTTTTCACGTTGCACTTCTCCCATATCATTCAACTCTCTTTATGTAATATACTCCATCTATTGATTATACCCAATCTTACCAATTTTAACGGCATGATTGCAAGTTCTTTGAATCTAGTACATGAAATTATACATAAAAAAAGAGCATAGCTTGTCCAATTCTGCATATACATGATAAAAAATAGCTCGGGAGAGGGTGCAGTGACTATGAAACAAGCGACTATCGATTTTCCATTATTAATAAAAGACCTTATTTTAGCTACCGCTACAAAAGAACAAAATTGTTCACAAGAAGAATTATATTTCGCACTAAATTGTTTACTACGTTCCTTTCATTCTACTCTTCAAGAAACAGCGTTACATCCAGAAAATAAAAATACAGAGTATATGCAAACTCAATTTTGCACCGCGTATAAAATTATTACAGGTAAAACAATTTACCCTTTTCAATAATTCTTATATAAAAAAAGCGGCCGCTTAGACATTTTCAAGCAGCCGTTTTTTATTTTAATAAATTATTTTATAACTTTCACTTTAACGGATTTACGACCCCAACTATCAGCAGTGCCATCTGAACCAACTAAAACGTCAATACGGTTTCCTTTAATCGCGCCACCAGTATCTCCAGCAATTGCTTCTCCATATCCCTCCACCCACACTTTTGATCCAAGAGGAATTACTTTCGGATCAACAGCAATAACCTTCATATTTGGATTCGCTGTTAAATCATGCCCCATCGCAGTTAACACACGACCACCATATGTGCCATTTTCACTCGGATTGGCTGTGTAAGCTGTCGCTTCTACTGTTATTTCACGGCCACCAGCAGGTGCACTTGTTTCAGTAGATTTCGCCACTGGCTTAGCTGCTGGCTTAGCTTGTGCTACTGGTTTACTTGATGCTCCACTTTTAACAGATTCTTTTCCGTTAACTGCCGTATCATTTTTAGCCGGAGTTTTCTCCTTAACTGATGTATCATTTTTAACCGCCGTTTTCTCCTTAGTTGGCGCTTCATCTTGAGCTGGAACTTCTTTTCTTTCAATAACAGGTGCTGTACCTGTTAAAAATGGTACGTGAACATACGCCGCTTTCCCACCATATTCGAATTGTAACCATTCGTTTTGTACTTGATTTGTCGTTTCAATCAAGTCATCTTTTTTAAGCGTGCCAAGAATTTCTGAATCAGTATTCGCTCCAGCACGAACGTTTAATACGTTTGCTGTTACATAATAAGAACTTTTCGTAAACTCAGCACTTACAAACGCTTCTTTGCCATCTAATTTAATTTTGGACCATCCGTTTTCTGTATTTATAACATCTAATTTATTTCCACTTAACATTTTACCTACAAGATTTGATTCTACAGTTGGGTTTTCTCTAACGTTTAATACATCTGTTGTTACAATCGTTTCCGCTTTAGCAGAACCTGCAAAAATCCCAAGACCAAAAACTGCTGCTGTTGCTATACCTAATAATTTTTTCATGAATAGCCTCCATTTGCTTTGTTTTCGTGTTCTCATTATAGCAACAGTTTTTTGTAGAATTTCGAAAATCACACAATTACAAAGCATTCGTAATAAACGATTAATGATTTGTAACATAAATTTCCATATTAAAGAATTGTATTTCCACCAAAATTAGCAATAGTTTTCATATATTTCTCACACATTAGTATAAGAATTTTTTTCCAGAAAAAATTACAGTATTACTTTTTTGTTACAAAAAAATCACTTTTCATTACATCTTTTACCAAAATCCATCATAATCCAATTATTTAATTACTTTTTGTAACGAAAAAGGAACAACTCCTATTAGCTGTCCCTTTTTATCTTTTATTTAACTTTCTTCTTCCAAACACCTATCATAATAGCTGAAACAATCGTCCCAATTAATATAGAGAAAATATATAGCAACGGTTTATTCACTAATGCAATAACAAACAATCCACCATGCGGTGCCGGCAATGTAATTTGGAATAACATAGATAAGGCACCCGCGATACTTGAACCAACAACACAACTTACAATTACACGTACCGGATCAGCAGCGGCAAATGGAATAGCACCTTCTGTAATAAACGACGCTCCCATAATATAATTTGTTAAACCAGATTTACGTTCCGCTTCTGTAAATTTTGTTTTAAAGAATGTAGTTGCTAATGCAATCGCAAGTGGCGGTACCATACCACCAGCCATAACAGCAGAGTGCACTCCAAAATTCTTTGCTTCTATTGCAGCAATACCAAATGTAAATGCAGCTTTATTAATTGGACCCCCCATATCAATTGCCATCATACCACCTAGAATAAGGCCTAATAATATAGCATTCGTACCACTCAAACCATTTAACCATCCTGTTAACATTTCATTTAATGCTACTACAGGCGGATTTACTACTTTTTGCATAACAACTCCTGTAATCAACAATCCAAAGACTGGATATAACAACACAGGTTTAATTCCTTCTAACTGTACTGGTAATCCTGAAAATAATCTTTTCAATCCTAAAACAACATATCCAGCTAAGAAACCAGCAATTAATCCACCTAAAAATCCCGCATTCGCTTGTGCTGCTAAAAACCCACCTACAACACCAGGCATAAAACCAGGTCGATCAGCAATAGAACTCGCGATAAATCCAGCTAAAATTGGTACAAGGAATAAAAACGCACCTGTTTTTCCTCCTCCAATAGACATGAACAATTCAGCTAAAGGTCCTTCTGCTTTAATACCACCAACCGAAAACGCTAGCGCAATTAAAATTCCACCACCAACAACGAACGGCAGCATATTACTTACACCGCTCATTAAATGCTTATAAATTCCCAGCCCTTTTTCTTTCTCTACACTTTCTGCCTCCCCATCCTTTTTTACACCCTTAAAGATTGGTGCATCTTGTTTTACAGCTCGATTAAGAAGGATTTCAGTTTTTCTAATGCCATCAGCAACCGGCACTTGAATGACATGTTTTCCAGCAAAACGGTTCATTTCTACTTGTTTATCTGCCGCAACAATAATCGCTGTTGCGCGTTCAATGTCCTCTTTCGTTAAACCGTTCTTTATACCTGTTGATCCGTTCGTTTCAACTTTAATGGCTATACCTAACTCTGCTGCTTTTGCTTTTAAACTATCCGCAGCCATATATGTGTGAGCGATACCAGTTGGGCAAGCTGTAACAGCTAATACGTATGGTTCATTCCCTTCTGGCTTTGCTACTTCAACTTCTTCTTTTTCATTCTCTTTTTCATCAAATAAACGAAGAAGTTCCTCTTCATCCTTTGCTTCTAATAATTGTTTACGAAAACCTTCATCCATTAATAATGTAGATAGACGCGACAACGTTTCTAAATGAGTATTATTCGCCCCTTCACTTGCAGCAATCATAAAGAATAAATGTGCAGGCTGTCCATCAAGCGACTCATAGTTGATACCGCTTACACTTCTACCAAAACAAATCGATGGTTGTTTAACGGCATTCGTCTTCGCATGAGGTATAGCAATACCTTCACCAATTCCTGTTGTACTTTGTGACTCTCGCTTTAAAATAGCTTCTTTAAATTCAGCTTTATTATTTAAACGATTAGCACCATTTAATTTCTCAACTAATTCATCTATGACAGCTTCTTTATTTGAAGCTGTCATATTCATAATGACTGTATCCCTTTTTAATAGTTCTGTAATTTTCATATGTTGCTTCCCCCTATCGCTTAACTACAACTACTTGCGACAACAATTCTTCTACTTTTTCCTTTGTACATAAATCTGCTGAAAATGCTGTTGCACTCCCCGTTGCAACACCATATTGAAATGCTTTTTCAATATCTTTTGTCTGTTCATATTTACCTACAAATCCTGCAACAAGGGAATCTCCTGCCCCAACTGAATTAATTACAACACCTTTTGGAACAGTTGCTTCATATATACCTTCTGCCGTAAATAATAAAGCTCCATCTCCTGCCATTGATACGATAACGTGCTCTACACCTTGTTCGATTAATTTTCTTCCATACGGTAAAATGGCTTCTACTGTTGAAAGCTCCACCCCGAATAACTCACCAAGTTCATGATGATTTGGCTTTATTAAAAATGGCTTATTTTTAGTTACATACTGCAGTGCACTTCCACTTGCATCTACTACTACATGAATACCTTTTTCGGCTCCAAACGCTGCGATTGATTCATAAAAGGTAGTTGGAATAGAAGAAGGTACACTTCCAGCTAGTACAACACAATCTCCAGATTGCATACTTTCGATTTTTTTCATCAATTGTTCAAATTGCTCATTTGTCACAATAGGACCTTGTCCATTTAACTCTGTTTCTTCTTGCCCTTTTATTTTCACATTAATTCGAGAATCTCCATCTACTTGGACGAAGTTCGTTGTTACACCTTCACCATGCAATACATCTTTAATAAATTGACCAGTAAATCCACCCGTAAATCCAAGCGCTACATTTTCAACACCTAAACGATGAAGAACACGAGAAACATTAATCCCTTTTCCTCCAGGAAACTTCATATCTTTCTCTGCTCGGTTTACTGTTCCTAAATCGAAAGAATTAACTTGTACTACATAATCAATAGATGGGTTTAAAGTAACTGTATAGATCATTGTTTATCAGCCTCAATTACATTGGTTTGTCTTTTATATTTTTCTAAATCAATTTCTAAATGGTTTGTAATAATGCTTGCATCTTCAACATTTGCAATTTTCGCAAACGCAACTTCTGAAAATTTACTTTCATCAATTAAGAAATACCCTTCGTTCGCTAATGTTAATGCCATTTGTTTCAAGAGTGCTTCTTCTGGATCTGGCGTTGTATACCCTAACTGTTCATGTACACCATTAGCTCCTAAAAAACATTTATCAAAACGATACTTCTGCATACTTTCCTGTGCCATAGCACCAATTAAAGCTTTCGTCCTACTCTTCATCATCCCGCCTAATAAATACGCACAAATATTATTTTCAACTAAAGCTTCAATATGCATAAGTCCATTCGTTACGACAGTAACATCTTTGTTTATTAAAAATGGAATCATTTCAAATGTTGTACTTCCTGCATCTAAATAAACGCAATCCCCTTGTTCAACAATACTAGCCGCATACTTGGCAATTTGTTGTTTTATTTGAATGTTTTTGGATGATTTTTCAATCATCGTGGGCTCCTGTCCTTTTCCTGTTAAAACAGATGCACCACCATGAACTCTTTTTAATAACCTTTGTTTTTCCAATTGTGCTAAATCACGACGAATTGTCGACTCAGAGCTTTCTGTTCTTTCCACTAATTGCTGTAATTTAACCACTTTTTGTTCTTTTACAAGTTGTAGTATCATTTGATGACGTTCAGGAGTTAACATCTTCTTCACCTCTTCTTTGATTACAGTATAATGAAAACGATCACAAAAATCAACCACAAACAACCAAAAATAATCATTAACAATCACAATCGGTTATAAACAACAAAAAAGAAACCTATTTGATACAACAATCAAATAGGTTTCTTCTCTCGCTTCACTTATAAAGAAGCTTTATAAATTGCAAGAACATCATCTTTATTTAATTTTTTAAAGTTACCGAATTCACCATAAGCCATCGCTTTATCCGCCATTAAGTCAATTTCACTTTCTCTAATAGCGTAATCAGCTAATGTTACTGGCGCTTCAATCGAAGTCCAAAATTGACGTAATGCCTCAATTCCCTCTAATGCAATCTCTTTATCGGTCTTCCCATCTGTTTCTACATCGAATACACGAATAGCGAACTGTTTAAAACGACTTATATTTTCATCTACAACATGCTTCATCCAGTTCGGGAATAAAATCGCAAGGCCACCCCCATGTGGTATATCATGAACAGCAGAAACTGCATGCTCAATATTATGAGTTGCCCAATCTCCTCTTACTCCCATCGCTAAAATGCCGTTTAACGCCATCGTTCCGCAATATAATATTGTTTCCCTATGCTCATAATTTTCTAAATCACTTAAAAGCTTAGGAGCTGTTTCAATGACTGTTCTTAAAACAGATTCACAATAACGATCTTGTAGTTCTGTATTTGTTCCATGATGGAAATATTGTTCTAATACGTGCGACATAATATCTACCATACCGTAAATTGTTTGATCTTTCGGTACAGACGCAGTATGAACTGGATCTAAGATTGAAAACTGAGGGAATGTAACTGGACTGCCCCAGCCGTACTTTTCATTCGTTTCCCAGTTTGTAATTACAGAGCCTGCATTCATTTCAGAACCTGTTGCCGCAAGAGTGAGTACAGTACCGAACGGTAACGCCTCGCTAGCAAATGATTTTTTCGTTACAATATCCCATACATCTCCATCATATTTACTACCCGCAGCAATCGCTTTCGTACAGTCGATTACACTTCCTCCGCCAACCGCTAAAATAAATTCGACTCCATTGTCTTTACAAATTTGAATCCCTTTCTTTACTGTTGATAAACGAGGATTCGGTTCAACACCCGTCAACTCAAACACTTCCGCATTTATATCCTTTAAAATAGAAATTACATTATCATAAATACCGTTTCTTTTAATACTTCCTCCTCCATATACGAGAAGAACTTTTTTACCGAACTGTGGAATTTCAGTTTTTAACTGCTCTAATTGTTCTTTACCAAAAATAAGTTTTGTTGGATTACGAAATACAAAATTTTGCATATACCTTTACCATCCCTTCCTTATGAAAAGCAACTATACTTTTGTATACCACACTTTTTTAATTTCACAAACAAATTTGCTTAACAAAAAAATCCCAGCCTTAAAGGCTGAGATTTTTTATTGATAATAAGGCGAGATCATTAAGTAAACAATAACACCAGATAAACTTACATATAACCAAATCGGCATCGTCCAACGTACAATTTTACGGTGACGTGTTAATTGATTCGTAAAACCAAATACTAGTGCGAACAATGCAAGTGGTACAATAATCGCCGCAAGGATAATATGTGTAATTAAAATGATGAAATACACATATTTAATGAATCCTTCTCCACCGAAATGTGTTGCTGGTGCTAAGTAATGGTACGATAAATACGAAACACAAAATAGTAAAGTCGTTGTAAATGCTGCCAGGATAAAACCACGGTGCATTTTTACATTCTTTTTAATAATAGAGAATAAAGCTGCTAATAAAAATACAAACGTAAAACTATTAAAGATTGCATTTAACATTGGTAAAATTGTTACATCAAAATGTACTTCTCCTTCATAGCCAACAGGTCCAAAGAACAAAAATAATATAATCGCATTTACAATTACAGAAAGCGTTATCACAATAGGAGCATAGCTTTTCTGATTTGTTGATTGATCCACCAAAATGGTCACTCCCTCTTCCTTCAAATATGTATACGTAACCTCACTATTTTAACATATTATTCACAGTGTAAATGTGACAATAGTTTGACACAGCAAGACAAGGCAAAGAAAAAATCCTTCTTAATAAAACTTCTTAAGAAGGATTTTATCGCTTTATTATTTAAATAGCAATGCAATTAGTTTTTGTTAAAAAACGTATTGCTATACGCTTGATATATTTCAGACACTTGATATCCCATTAGTGAAATTGCTGTTAATGAAAAGAAACCAATCATAAGAAATCGAAACCACATATAAATCTCCTCCTTGTATTTAGCTTAAAAAACGTTAGCTATCTTACAAGTTAAGTGGCACTCTTCTTCATCACTTTCTTTCCTCTTCACAATCGCTGTTATAAAACGAATCATAAAGAATATAACAAAAGGAATTTGTTTATCATTTATATTGGCATAGTTTAGTAACGGCTCTCTTTGCAAATCGAACGGAGATGAGAAGGAATAGAACATACCTTGCTCTTCCATATATACGATTACAATCTTCATACAAAATACTATCCCGAGAAACGAAACAATATCTTGCCATTCTGTCGTATATAACAGGTTATACAGCTCTAATACGTACTCTTCCATCGTCATCCCCCCTTCCTTTTTTATCATTTTGCTCTCCTTCATATAAAAAGTCAAGAAAAAAGTTTATTTTCACTATGCTAATAGTAATTACTTGTTTCTTTACTTATATATGAATCTTTTCTAGCAATGATTGGATATACCATTCTTCGAAAACAAGATATCATAGGAAGTTCGATAGCCGAATTCATGCTATAGGTAAAATAATATGTGACGTCAAGAACAAGGCGCTAAAACATCGGAACACGAATCTGTACGGTATGCTGATAGTACCTAGCTCACGAACCTATATGGTCTGTCGTGAGAGTGGTGATGGCACACCGCAATCTTGCACGTCAGCGATACCAGAAATGGACTTCTCCTTTGGTAACAAGAATCCCACTGACATTAGTCAACTTGCCCCTTTAAGGGTGGGAGTGTCAAATAACCTATTGTTGTTTTTTATTTATGCAAATTACTCTGTCGTATTCACATCTAAAGTTTTAAGAGATTCTTTTCCATCTCTCAAATAACTATTTACGAGACTTAAAAGTAACTTCCCACCAACCAACATCGCACGTTCATCAAAATCAAATTGAGGATGATGATGTTGGTATGTTGTTCCTATTTCTTCATTACCCGCATCTGTAAAGAAAAATGCTCCTGGAACATGTTCTAAATAATATGCAAAATCTTCTCCACCCATAATCGGTGGTACTTCAATAACTCTGTCTCTTCCAAGATCACGTTTCGCAATCTCCATAAAATGACTCGTTTCATCTAAATGATTTATTAATATTGGATAACCGCGTTTATATTGAATATTAACTTCAGCATGAAGAGACTGACAAATCCCCTCAACAACTCGTTTAAATTCCTTCTCCATAAATTCTCTCACTTCAGGATTTAACGTCCGAATTGTCCCTGTAAATGTAGCAGTATCCGCAATAATATTATCTGCTTGACCAGCATGGAATGTACCAACTGTTACTACAGCAGATTGCAACGGATCTACTTTTCTACTAACTAAAAGTTGCAATTGATTAATAACTTGTGTTGCAACGATAATGGCATCTACAGTATGATGCGGCATACCGCCGTGACCGCCTCTCCCTTGAATCTTCACTTCAAAAGTATCAGCTGCGGCCATCATTGCTCCAGCTTTCGCCCCAACAATTCCTACAGGCATTTGAGAAGATAAATGTGTGCCAAAAACAACAATTACCCCTCTTCCCCCGACATCTGTTTTCACATCAATATGAAAACTTTTTAAGATTTCAGCTATTTTTTTCGGTGTTTCTATTTCTTGAAACGATAGCTCTGGGTATTGATGAAAATCTCTTCGCCACGAAACCATTTGGTTATATAAACTTTCCAATTCTTTATGCCATGTTTCTATCATAAAAATTCCCCTTTCTTTTTAACACCTTAAACAAAAATACAAAATACTCTGTATTTAATAAATAAAAAAAGAGAACTTTCTTTAAAAGTACTCTTAATTCTCCAAAATATGAAACGTTCTACTTTAGTTACTACTTTGCTTCAATACAAAAACTGAAAATTCAGGTAAACTCCAAAATCTAACAGGCATTCGCGTCGTCCCAATACCGCGATTTACATATAAATGTAATGGCTTACTCTTTCCTTCTAATTCATACATTCCTTCAACATACTTCTCTGCTAATTTTGTGGTAATTAAAGGACCTACAAAAGGAATCTGAACTTGTCCTCCGTGACTATGTCCTGAGATTTGAAAATCAACTGGATAACAAGCTACTTTATCTACAACATCAGGCTCATGTACTAATAACATATTGAAATCTTGTTGTCTTAAGTTTTTTAAAGTCGAGTCTATTTGTGGTTTCCCTAATAAGAAATCATCCAAACCTGATATTGTAATATACTTGCCATTTTCCACTTTAATTTTCTGCACGTCATTTACTAAAACAAAAAAACCCGCTTCCTCCATGTACCTTTTGTAGAATAAACTACCGCCCCCGCCTCTATCATGATTCCCAAACACAGCATACTTTCCGAGAGGAGCATGAATTTTCCTCAAAATTTCTTTCGCCTCTTCTCTTTCCTCATTATAAGATCCGAACTTATCTATTAAATCCCCTGTAAAAACTACTATATCTGGACGTAACTCATTCATTTTCTCCACCAAATTATCTAGTTGCTTTAGTGTAAACTCTGGCCCTAAATGCACATCTGAGAATTGCAATATCTTTTTATTGTTAAACTCTTTAGGAATCGTAGGAGCTTCTATTTCATTCCACGTGACCGATACTAATCTTCGTTCTATTTCTGTTGCATAGAAATACAAGCTTATTGGAATCATTAATATACTTATGAGACTAATAATAAATTTCTTTAAGATTGATTTTTTCCGCTCTTTTTTTACATGATGCGTATTCATATTTTCACCTCTAGATGTACTTTAAAACCTTTTTGTTACATTGATGTGACAACATGAAAAAACGATACGAATTTCAATTTTTTCGTAAATATATCTGCGTACACTTGTTCTCTGAACTTTTATACGTTATAATAACAACTTAAATAGCATTATTTACATATGAGGTGAAAACATGAATAAAACAGAATTAATCAAAAACGTAGCGCAATCAGCTGAAATTTCTCAAAAAGAAGCTACTGTAGTTTTACAAACTGTAGTAGAATCAATCACTAACTCTTTAGCTGCTGGCGAAAAAGTACAACTTATCGGATTCGGTACATTTGAAGTTCGCGAAAGAGCTGCTCGTACAGGCCGTAACCCACAAACGGGTGAAGAAATGCAAATCGCAGCTTCTAAAGTACCTGCTTTTAAAGCTGGTAAAGAACTAAAAGAAGCTGTAAAATAATGAAAAATAGCCTTCTCATTTATGAGAAGGCTATTTTTTTCATTATATAATTAATAAAAATCTGACCATTATGCTGCTTATTTTGTTCCTTTATGCAAATATAACCTTTACTTTCAAAGAAAGGTTTTGCTGTAATACTTGCCTCTGTATATATATCCCTATGTTCTAGCTTCATTACTTCTTTTTCTAACTTTTGTAATATATAAGAAGCTATCCCTTTCCCTTGATAATCTTTATGTGTAAACAAACGATTTATGTAATGTTCATCATTATAATCCCCAAATCCAACTATCACACCGTTGTTATCCGCTACATAACTAATATTCTTTTCTAAAGACTTTAGCCAACTTTCTCTATTTAGTCGCTTTGGTGCCCATGCCTGTAGCTGTAACGTATTATAATCTTGTGCATTAACCGTATGAACCGTTTCATAGAACAATTGTAATACTTGCTCTAAATCCTCTTTCTGGAATGTTCTAATTTTAATATCTTTAAACATATGCAAAACTCCTTATCAAACTAACTCTTCTATTTCGGTTATCCGGATAATTATTTCGTGTTTATTTTTGAAACAGTTTCTTCCACTATATAAGATTCACTACTTCTGCTCTTTCTATATTAGATCGATCTTTCCTTCTAAACGAACAATAAACAATACTTATACAAAGTATTGTTTATTGTAAAAAAGCATATTAAATTCGTTTTATAGCTGAAAGTGTTTAAGATTTCAATTTAACTCTTTGCAATCTTAATGCATTTAATACGACTGATACAGAACTAAACGCCATCGCTGCACCTGCAACCCAAGGAGCTAAGAAACCGAGCGCCGCAATTGGAATTCCTAGGCCGTTATAAGCTAATGCCCAGAATAAATTTTGCTTAATATTTCTAATCGTCATTTTACTCATGAAAATTGCATCAGCAATACTATTTAAATCGCCACGGATTAACGTAATATCCGCTGCTTCCATTGCTACATCTGTTCCTGTTCCAATTGCCATTCCAATGTCCGCTGTAGCAAGAGCAGGAGCATCATTAATTCCATCTCCAACCATAGCCACTTTCTTACCACTAGCTTGAAGTTTCTTCACTTCTTCTGCTTTTCCTTCTGGTAATACTTCTGCAATTACGTGATCAATACCAACTTGCTTTGCAATTGCCTGAGCAGTTTGTGTATTATCTCCTGTAATCATAACGACATCTAGACCCATTTTCTTAAGTCTTGCAATTGCTGCTTTTGAAGTATCCTTTACAGTATCTGCAACAGCAACAATTCCAGCATATTCCTTATCTATCGCTATAAGCATTGCCGTTTTTCCTTCTCGCTCTAGTTCTTCCATCGCTTTAGAAACTTCTTCAATATCAATATTAAACTTCTTCATTAATCGGCGTGTACCAATTAATAACTGTTTCCCTTCTACAACCGACTCAATACCAAAGCCAGGAATTGCTTCAAACGTTTCTGAACTTGAGATATCAATTCCCTTTTCTTTAATTCCTTCTACAATTGCTTCTGCAAGTGGATGTTCAGAATTTCTTTCTGCTGCACCAACTAATTTTAATATTTCCTTCTCATCAAATCCATCTGCCACAATTATATCAGTTAATACCGGTTTTCCATTTGTCACTGTACCCGTTTTATCTAAAATAATCGTGTCTAATCTGTGCGTCGCTTCTAAATGCTCTCCACCTTTAAATAAAATACCGTATTCAGCTGATCTTCCTGATCCCGCCATAATAGATGTAGGTGTTGCAAGACCTAATGCACATGGACAAGCGATAACAAGCACTGCTATCATTTTCTCAAGTGCTCCTCCAAAATCACCAGGTGTAACAAATATCATCCATACCGCAAATGTGATTATAGCAATCACAACTACAACAGGTACGAAAATACCTGAAATTTGATCAGCTACCCTTTGAATAGGAGCTTTCGAACCTTGAGCCTCTTCCACTACTTTAATAATTTGAGCTAATGCAGTGTCTCTTCCTACCTTAGTTGCCTTAACTTTTAAAAATCCATTTTTATTCATTGTAGAACCGATTACTACATCCCCAATTGTTTTATCAACTGGAATACTCTCGCCTGTTAACATCGATTCATCTATCGCTGATTTTCCTTCTACAATTTCTCCATCTACTGGGATTTTTTCACCAGGTTTAACATAGACAACATCACCAGCTACCACTTCTTCGATTAAAATTTTCATTTCTGTGCCATCTCGCACAACTGTGGCAGTTTTCGCTTGTAATCCCATCAACTTTTTAATAGCTTCTGATGAACGCCCTTTTGCTTTCGCCTCAAATAATTTACCTAAAATAATTAAAGTAATAAGTACCGCGCTCGTTTCAAAATATAAATCTGTCATATGTTCTGAAGAACCAATTGATTGAATACTTAAATAAATACTATAGAAATAAGCTGCGGACGTTCCAAGTGCCACAAGAACATCCATGTTTGCACTTTTATTGCGTAACGCTTTATAAGCACCAATATAAAACTGGCCTCCAATTATAAACTGTACTGGAGTTGCAAGAGCCAGCTGCACCCATGGGTTCATAAGCATATCAGGTAAATAAATAAAAGATGTAAATGAAAAATGACTCACCATTGCCCACAATAACGGAAATGATAAAATAAACGAAAAAATAAACTTCTTCTTTTGTCGCTCAATTTCTTTTAAGCGGTGATCTGTTGATGAATCTTGCTCATCCGATTTCACTTCTAATTTATATCCTAATTTTGTGATTGTACTCTTCATCTCATTTACACTGATTTCATTAGGGTTAAAGTCTACTGTAGCTGATTCTAAAGCGAAATTTACTGTCGCCTTGTTCACACCATCTAGTTTATTTAAACGCTTTTCCACTTTATTCGCACACGCTGCGCATGTCATTCCCGAAACGGTAAACTCCGCTTTATCACTTACAATGCCATATCCTAACGATTCAACTTTTTCTTTAAATTCTTTCGGGTTTGTTTTAGTTGGATCGTACAAAATTTTCGTTTTTTCAAGTGCAAAATTCACATTTGCATCCTGCACACCTTCTACTTTTTTAAGACCTTTTTCAATTCTATTTGCACATGCTGCACATGTCATGCCTGATATTTGGAGATTGGCCTCTTTTTGTTCATTCATGTCTCTCACCTCTATATACCCTTATAAGGTATAATTTTTAGCAAAATAAATCGTACTCCATATAAAGTACGATTTATTTCCATATTAAAAATTATTATTGAACGTCATAGCCTTGATCTTCAATTACAACAACGATATCTTTTAACGTTACAACTGATGAGTCGATAGTAACTTCAACAGTTCCTTCTGCTAATTGAACTTTTACTTGCTCAACGCCGTTTAGTTCTTTCACATTACTTTCAATAGAATTTACACAATGCCCACAAGACATACCCTCAACTTTTAATGTTAACTGTTCCATTTAAAATCCTCCTCTTGTTTCTTCATTGTTTGTTAATCACAACTACATCTTACCATACCCCCCTAAGGTAATCAATGGTTTTGCATAATGATTTTAAAATTTTTCTAAAACCTTTATTTTTTCTTTATTCCACGCATCAATTTTTATAACATCTGTCCCTACCCCATATACGAATAAAAACCAAGCTAGTCAAATACTAGCTTGGTTTTTATGCTTTTGAAAAACGTTCAAAAACGGTCATTAATTCTTCAATCGCTTCGTCACCATTCCCGTTTTTAATAGCTCCTGAAACACAATGATTTGTATGATTTTTTAAGACGCCCATTCCTACTTTTTTCATCGCTGCATTGATCGCTGAAATTTGCACTAGAATATCAACACAATAACGATCATTTTCAATCATATTTTGAATACCACGAACTTGTCCTTCAATTCTCTTCAATCTATTTATAATTTGCTCTTTTTCTTTTTCTGATCTATGCATAGCCGTTGTTTCATTCTCTTTATGATCCATATTATCACCTTCTTAAAGTTTCTCTTCATCCTATAAAAACAAATACTTTTTACGAGTATACCAATTATAGCATTAAATATCTATGTAATGATACCCTCTATGAGTATCTTATCTTTATATGATTATTCTTAACAAATACTTAGCTTCTCAATCCAAATTATCACTATACCC
>NZ_JBALMG010000132.1:0-2253 GCF_036963225.1 Bacillus sp. JJ783
TTCGTTCAGTTTTCAAAGAACTTGTCTGTCGCTCATTTGCGACTCCCTTATGTTAACATTTTCATATTTCAATGTCAACCAAGTTTTTTTATTTCTTTTGTCGCTTTCTGCGTTATTGCTATCGGCGACTTGTTCTATACTACACCTCTAAACTCTAATCGTCAACACCTTTTTATAAAGATATTTAATTTAATATATTCACACCATTTTATCCCGCTATTTGCGGACAGTATGACTCCTACCTCAAAGTTCGGCTGAAGCAAAGAAGTTAGTAGTGAGCCTGACGATCATAAATTCCCGATTAGTAAAGGTTACATAAGAATCCACAAAGATTTTACTAAATAGCAATCATTGTCTACCTCTATCTACTAATCTCTCCTAACAAACCTCTCTATTTCAAGATGATGATTATCCCCGTACATTACTGGGTTCCACAAGAAATTCTTTTCTAGCAACTTCATTTACTCTTCTTATCTTAATTACAATATCTCTTTCTAACAGTGCACACACTCTTCTTCACTCTCCTGAACCATTCATAATAGAATGAACCAACTAATAGACTAGATCCAATTAATATTAAAAATTATGATGAGTAAAGACCAATCAGTAGATTATTTCATAAAACCAGTTGGAGATAGAATAATTGGTTCGTTTACAGATTTCACGATACTTTCATATAAAAACACTTATTGTTTTTATACACATCAACTATAGACAAGAACAAGACGCTAAAACATATGAACATGCAGCTAACCTATACGGTCTATCGTGAGAGTGGTGATCGCACACTACAATCTTGCACGTCAGCGATACCAAAAATGGACTTCGCCTTTGGTAGCAAGAATCACACTAATGTTAATCAGGTTGCCCCTTTAGCAGCGGGAGTTTCAATAAATCCAATATTAATAATCAAATATACTTTACTGAAGAACCACTTCACTAAAGTATGTAAAGTTACAAGCTATACTAGAAATCCAAGCCTAGTATGATAACTCTTCTTTAAACACATATGTCCAATAGAAAATAAGCACCTCAATTGATTGAGTATGCCCATTACACCCTTCAAGAACAAACGTTTCAACCTCTTGTTATACACCACTACTTCCTTGCATTTAAGTAATCATACTATAATTTTTCACTTACACTTATCTTCTATATAAAAGCTACAAAATTATAAAATTTAAAGAGTTGTATCCTATATCTATATACGGACAACCGTAAGCTTTTCCATTAGAAGAACAAATAGAGTATATAAGAAAACAAACTAACTGATTTTATTCCCAATGAACCCATTCTTCCTCCAACTTATTTATATCAACGTGATAATAAAGACAAATATGCTGTTCAAATAGCAACCGGTGGCCAATTATACTTTAATTACCTTATTTATAAGGCTACAAAAAAAGATTCTTATCCAACTACTAGAGGAAACAAGTAGAACTTATAAAGAAGCTGAACACTATGTACAAGAGCAGTTCCAATATTACTACTCCCAACTGATCTTCCCGCCCCAGAGATTCCCTTGGGAATTTCGTGTAACAAACTACAAAAAAGATTATAGAGTCTAAACATTAATCCACACATCTTTATCCAAAATGTTATATGCGAAAGTAATACATAAGACTTTCAAGAACTATATTTTGAAATTATCGCCGCTCTTCAAAAGCCAGATTCAGAAAAAAGAACACGCCCTATTATCTTTTTAACTCCACCACTTTCACCATATAACTACTTAAAACAAATAAAGTGAAGGCTAATAATCAGTGGGGGTTTTACTGCCCGCAAATAGCGGGATAAATGAAGCAAATAGCCTGTTACAATGAACTTTTTTCTTCAAAATTTTTCATGTACCACTATTCGGGTTCACTTCAATTTAACATGTGGTAGATTCTTTGCTATTCACGAATTAAAGCCATTATCATACGAAACAATTCAGAGATTAAACATCCCGTCATTATAGATGTCTAAAAAAAAGATCCTCATAAATGGAGTGAACTTGTTTAAAAGCCATATTTATTCAGTTTATTATCTTCATTGATCCGTGGGTTTCAAATAACTACAAAGCTATTACAAATAAACAATATGCTACTTGCTCATGAACGTTTTGAGCTTATCGATGTAAGAAATAAAGTAAAGCCTATAATGAATAACAATTTTATATAAATACGCTTATCTTTAAACAAATAAGCTTGTTATCAATAGGTTTCTTGAACCATAGATAACAAGCTTATTTCATTAAACACAAAAAAGACG
>NZ_JBALMG010000133.1:0-146 GCF_036963225.1 Bacillus sp. JJ783
TGCAATAGTAGCTTGTTTTATACTATTACTAATACAGATTCCTTACATACAATCCTCCTTCCTTAAATTTATACAAGCAAAAACTATGCCAATGTTATTTAAGTGAATAAAGAACCGTTTTTCATCCATACTGTAGAATAAAATAT
>NZ_JBALMG010000133.1:217-32146 GCF_036963225.1 Bacillus sp. JJ783
ATACTGTAGAATAAAATATACACAAACAATTCAAATATGTATAAACAATTTGACAATGTACAAATTATTTGGCACAAGCCCCCTCCTTTGTCCTCGGCCACCTTTAAACTTCCTAACAGTAGATAGTTAGCAGTTCCAACTGCTGATTTACAATAAAGTTTAATTTTTAAAAATTCTATTCCTATACAACCATTACTATCATCTTCCATGCAATGTCCGTAAAACTCTCAAACTGGAGATCGATAAATATCCATTTCCTCGCTCGAAAACGTTTAAACGCAAAAACATACTGTAGAGAAAAATTTCTCTACAGTATGAGAACAAATCATATATAAGCTAAAATACCATTTCTAATTTCATCATTAACTCTTTTACATGAATTATTTATAAATTAGGTAATTAAAAACAATTCAGTAATTCCAACTTTTATTTAATTAACATACAAAAAGGATTGCTAATTACTCGCAGCCCTTTTTGTACGTTACTATTCACTTATATTTAGTACTCTATTTAAACCTAACTATTATTTTATGCGCCTAAACAAACTACCCGTTTAATTTCCTTTTGGTTTATAACCTTCAGCTTTTAACGTTTTATTTGTGCTACTTCGTTTTTTTGGAAAGAATCCAGTAATTAATAACGCTATTATCCATGCCATTATGAGCATTATATTTATTCTATTGCTTACACTTAAACTTAAAGTACTCCACATGTAGGTGCGACAAAACAAGTACAGAGCAATACTAAAAAGTAGAAGCGTTCTAACTCCAACTCTGATGTAAGGCTTTTTCTCGTGCTTCAAAATGAAAGTTCTTTTCCCCTTGTTCAATCTAATTACAAATAGTAGCAAGTATATACCAAGTGTTCCCCCAATAACAACGGATATAATAATGTTGATTTTTCTTTGCTCTTCGAAGGAGAAGTAACTTTCAGGGAACTTCCCAGTCTCGTGTTTTATCCATTCATGGTAAATATCCTGTCTTAAGTCTTTACCATTTTCACCATTTGTGAGAATGACCAATCCATCTTTTGTATTCGGAATGTAGCCATAAAAGGAATGCCACCCTCGATTATCGCCAGAATGATACATCATTTTCCACTGACTCGATAACTGACTCTCAAATATACCTAAACCAGTCTCGTCTAATACCGGCTTTTGCATTTCCTCCACACGTTCACTTTTGATGACACCATACCCCTTACCTTTATGAACATTGGTGTCCATGCTTGCAAGTATGAAAGTCATCATATCCATAACATTTGTTTTGAGACCTGCAGCAGCCTGTTCTGTATATTGATAATTCGGAATTTCCTGTCCAAAGTATCCATACGCCTTCGAAAGATTAGAGTTCTCCGGGATTTGTCGGAATGAGCTAGATTTCATCCCTAATGGTTTCATAATTTGTTCCTCCATATAACGGTCAAAGGGTATCCCAGTCACCTCTTCAATAACAAGCTGTAAAATCGTATAGCCAATCCCAGAGTATATCGCTTCTGAACCAGGCTTCTTAATTATTTCAACCGGATCATTATGCCACCCTTTCCCAGACAGTGACTCTTCAATAGAATCAAGCGGTTCCCCAGGTACCACTCCTAAATACCCTTTATGTGTGGATAATCCTGCCGTATGGCTTAGTAATTTTCTTATCGTGACTTCATTATTATCGAACTTCGAATTTGGTAATTTCCATTTGTTTAAATACTTGTCAACCGGATCATCTAATGATAAAAGTCCTTCGTCTGCAAGATGTAGAACTCCCCAAGCAGTAAGACTTTTGGACACCGAACCCGCCTGAAATAAAGTATTATCATTCACTTCTTTTCTCTTCTTTTTATCTGCATAACCATAATTAAGTGTATAAGCAATACGCCCATTATGTACAACTCCTATTGCAACCCCTGGTACATCATAGTTTTCCAGCCATTTAGGTACTTGTTCATCCATCTTTTTCTTAAAGTTTTCTATGCTCCTATTAGCCAATATGTTCGATTCTGCCCTTGCCACTTTCGTAGAAGTCAATTCACCCATAATGAATATGAAAATAAATATGCATACAACATTTTTAAGAAAACTAGATGTTCTTTTACTTTTCTTCATCTATCCCACTCCTTTTCCCAGAATTTTCTATCCGTTAACCAGGTTATCTTATTCAAACATTCAATTCTATCGATTTCTATTACATAAACTTACAAATTTGTAATAAACATCAACATCGCTAATCACTTTCCATCATCAGTAGATAGTAGTACTTATTTTTGCGGAGCATTATGACCATTAAAAATAAAAATAGAAGCCAGTCTCAATAAAGAGAACTGACTTCTATTTGGGTAACCATAATTATCATAGAACTTTTAATTTAACAGTTTGTCTTCCCCAATTCATGGCCTTACTTTTTGAACTTACTAAAACATCAATACGATTACCTTTAATGGCACTACCGGTATTACCAGCGATTGCTTCACCATAATTTTCTACCCATACTTTTGATCCTAACAGTTACGTGCTTTTTGGCTACGCCAAACCGAAATTCATCTCCCACCTATCGTTGGGCTACGCCCTGCGCACTCTTGAGGAAGGAGGATTCTTTCTGGTAATCCGTTAAATTCATTTTCTTTTGTTAGAATTTCGTAAATACGGTTTGTAAATCTTTTCATCAGAATCGTTTCCGTACTCTCTATTGATTCACTGCTTTTGCTACAAGGGCAGCATATGCTTCTGCACCTGCTTTCGTTAAATGTACGCCATCTGGTTCAAAGTATGCCTGATTTCCGGCACTTGCTGCATACCAATCAACTAACACCACATTTTTGTAAGCTGATGCTGCTTCTTTTAACTTCTCATTCACCAACGATTCCCACGGACGTGGTACTCTCGTATTAATTAATATAATTTTACGTTCATCCCCAATCACTTTTATTAATGATGCTAATTGCTCCTTAGTAAAGGCTCCATTTGTACCTAATCCAATAATGACATGATTTCCTAAATTCCCCTCATTCTTTAGCTGTTCCACAGCAGGGATTGCTTTGGACATTTGCCGCCCTATTTCCGCATCAATCCTAATATTAGGAAAAGCATTTTTTAAATACGGAGCAATATCAATCATGATTGAATCTCCTACAGCTGTAACTGTTAGAGGGTCTTTAGGCTGTGCGGGAATCCCTTCTTTTTGTTCTTCTTTATTTTGAGGTGGTTCATTAGCTGGTTTATCCCAAACTGCAACGGGATGTTTAGCCTGCTCTTCTTGCACTGCTTCCACCTTATCTTTTGGAGGATTCTCCTTTGCTTTACTAGCTGTTGTTAATCCAAAAGTAGCTATCGAAGAAATAAATACTGCACATATTAAAGCTAACTTACCACTTACAGTTAAGTTTCTTATTTTCAAGTTCTTAATCCGAATATTCTTCAATGCGCCTTTTCGTATTGGATTTTCAATAAACTTCCACGAAATTTGTGCAATAACTATAATTAGGAGAAATTGAAGAATTGCTCTTGTAATCGAAAACTCTCCAGCATTTACCTTCGGAGTCGTCAATGTAATAATCGGATAATGCCAAAGATATATTCCATATGATCGCACGCCCATCCAACGCAGTGGTCTAAATCTCAAAAATAGTGCGATTCTGCTAGCCGGATGCGCAAGGTTAGCGACTAACAAGGCTGTAGCAATTGATAAAAGGACCATTCCCCCACGGTATAGAAACGGCTCATATTGATTCGTCTTCCAAAACATAATGAGAATGATACTAAGAGCAACTCCCCCAATAACATCAAGAATAAGACGTGCTTGCGGAATAATTTTATTCGCAAGTCTACTGCTTGGCCAAATTAAAGCAAGTGCCGCTCCAATTAATAAAGAAAAAGCCCGTGTATCAGTACCGTAATAAATTCTACTTGGGTCAGAGCCTGGTTCATATAGAATTGCCATTGCTAAAGCAGATGCAATTGCTCCTAGACAAATAAATAAGATCATGCGTGATTGTTTTTTTATGTAATAAAATCCTAAACTAATGACGAACGGCCAAACCACATAAAATTGTTCCTCAACAGCTAACGACCAAAAATGATTTAGCGGAGAAGGCTGACCAAAGCTATCAAAATAAGATAATTTATGATAAATATACCACCAGTTACTAACATAAAATAACGCCGCTAATGAATCTCCACGCATTTTTTCAAGTAAAGAGCTATGAAAAATCGTAATCCATGCCAACGTTATAACGAGCATAACAAACATTGCTGGAAGCAATCTCCTTGCCCTACTAAGCCAGAATTTCTTAAAATCAATTCTCTTATTTCTCTTCCACTCCATCGCTAGAATATCTGTAATTAAATAACCTGAGAGTACAAAAAATACAGTAACCCCCAAAAATCCTCCAGGCATCCAATTAAAATTAATATGATACAAAATAACACCTAGTATAGCTAGGCCCCTTAGACTGTCTAATCCAACCATATAACGACTATTTTTTTTAATAGGTTTAGTCACCTACAATCACCTCTATTTTTTGGAAATCAGGTAAACAATAGCGGTATACAATGCTATTAATTTCCTAAAATCGTATAAGCTAAGCTATAAAAAACACCATTAGGGAAGGCTCTTTTATTATCATTACATACACAGTAACTAATACTTTATCACGTTATCTGTTTCTGTTGTGAAAATTTTTAAACTAGGTGTTTTTGCTTATTCCCCCGAAAAAGAGACATATGCTTAATTAATTAAAAAGTACACTTTGTAATACGTTTTTACAGACGTATCAAGGACTTACATTGTGAATATGATCTATAACGAATATGTAAAAGGTTTCCTATAAAGAAGCGTTATAAAAAAAGGGCTACTCATTACGACCAGGCTCTCTATTTTCCTCACTCAGCCTACTTTATTTAAAGCTTCGGCTGCTTCTGTAAACGTTGGTGCATAAGTAGAAAATAATAAAAATAATGATACTATAAGTCCTATGATTTTCTTCATACTCGCATCTTCTTATCAATCCATTTAAAACCTTTTAATTATATTTTGATACTATCGAAATAAAAAAAGATATGCATAATTATATATTTCTCTTATTGATAGAATGTACGGTTCTGGTGTAAAAAATGATAAGTAAAAAAGAATCAAGAATTCCTAACGGAATCACCTGTTAAGCAGTTAATCCAAACAGCCGGTTGATAAAAATATTCTAATTTTGGACAGACTGGTCCTGCAAATCAATTTGTTCTTTTTTGGGCATATGCATGGCTTCAATACCACTCAATATAGAAGCTGATGTTTTGTATGATTTAAATCCCAAAATAGAGCGTATACGTTTTTTAATAAAACGATGATCTTGTTCTACTATGTTATTTAAATATTTTATCCTTCGGGTTTTGGTGCCCATTGATATCCTTTTTTCTTCCTTCAACTGTTCGATAGCAATTGGATAAGCAGGACTCTTATCGACTGTTATAACACGAGGATTTGAAACATGAAAAGACTACAAAGCTTTCTTAAAAAAGCGCTTTGCAGCCTTATGATTTCTAGATTTACTCAAATAAAAGTCAATCGTGTTTCCTTCAGAATCAACGGCACGATATAAATACATTCATTGTCCTTTTATTTTTATGTATATTTCGCATGCTATCAGCAAAATGATATGTGTCGTCAAGAACGAGACGCTAAAACACCTGAACACGAACCTATACGGTCTGTCGTGAGAGTGGTGATGGCACACCGCAACCTTGCACGTCAGCGATACCAGAAATGGACTTCGCCTTTGGTAGCAAGAATCCTACTGATGTTAGTCAGCTTGCCCCTTTAGGCATGGGAGTGTCAACTCAAACATCATATAGAACCAAGTCTATCTTATCTAGACTATAATAGCTTAGTCGCTCACAACAAGAGAGGAGAGCATTTACATTTTGCTTCTTTATTTTACCACTTGAACAGATACTGGTTTCCAGCCCTGATTCTCTACCCAATCAATATCAACCTTATATTTTTTATTACTTTGCTTATCTCGTACATTACCGTAGGCTTTATTATTACCATTATTCCCAATAAAATCAAAAATCAATTGACTCTCTGGAACATCAACAGCATAAGAAATTGCTTTTTTCATCTCATTCCAATCTACTGTTCCTTCTTTAAATTTCATTGCAGGTTTTGCTCCTTGCTCTGTACCAATTGCCTTCCAGGAAGGATTAGTTTGAGAACCCTTTTCTTGAGATATCGTTTTTTCTCCCTCTTTATTTTCATTTCCGTTCGTTTTTACAGGCTCTTCTACTTTTTGTTTCTCTTCTAAATGTGCTGTTTCTTTATCTTTGTTTTTCTTTTCTTCTATCTTTGCCGCTTCTTTATCTTCGTTTTTCTTTTCTTCTATCTTTGCCGCTTCTTTATCTTCGTTCTTCTTCTCTTCTATCTTTGTTGCTTTCTTTTCTTGAGCAATTGCTTTCTTTGATGTATCAGAAGTGAAAAACAACTGATACGTCACTATGCCAACTGTTACTAATACCACACTAAATGCGATATTAAATATCCCCTTATTACGACGATTTTGTTGTTTTTCTTGAAACCTGCTTCCTTGTCCCATTTTCCAAACCTCCGTGTTTATTTTCGCCACTAATCTTTACGTATTGTTCCTAAGAATCTTAATATTTTTATTAAATAATGAAAATATTAAGGTTTGTGCGTTTTCAAGTATCTGACATATGTTATTCAAAAATAGTTTAATAAATTAAAGATTAATAAGTTTCTGTACTTAAGTATACTTATTAACAAATAAGCCTCTTCTTCACCGATTTATAATTTTTAAAATCAACTGTCCTCTTTAGTTTGCGCTTTCTAATGGATATGCCGTGAAACCAAAAAAAGATTTCACCTTCTTTTCAGAATAACTTTCATCACTAGGGAATTCTATTATTCCTAATCTAACCTTTAATTCGCTTTCATGACAACATGAATCTTTATGAAGTCCCCTTATCTTTTGTATAAAGCGCTTTTATTTTTTTCAATATAGAGCAATATTTCTTTGTTTATAACCTTCTTAAAAGCTTCTTCTCTACTGTAAAAGTTATTTAAACTATACAATCCATATCATTTAATATGTAACGTTTCTATTAATTCCACCTCATTTTCCAGACAATACTATTATTTCTGAATATTACATTTACTACGAATACACATTCCGGCTTACTTGAATTATAAATTGCGCTTATCTATAATACATTTTATTATTAATAACTTCAATACTACATATGTAGTATTGAATGGATGCAAAAAAAACATGGAAATTTAATTCAAGCCCTATCAAAATGAAAATAAAAAACATCTGTGATATACACAAAGTGCTTTTCTCTTGTCAATTTATCTATTTTCTTTTTATAACTCAACTCCTTCGAATCGTACTTTTCTAGAGTTTGCTGCAATTCATTTTGTTCATATGGAATATGTTTATCTGTCTGTACATCTTCAACATCTTCAACATTTTCTCCACCTGCTAATAATCTCCTGTACTTAAAAGAGTGCCCTGTTAATAATGGTGTAATCATTTTGTATGGCCCTCCTTTTGTTTGATTACTTGTATCATAAAACAAGTATCTGAAGTTGATATGTAGTCTACTTTACTGATAAAACTAACAAATAAAAAAGGAAACCTGCATATTCGTTATAGTGATTTTTAAGTTATATATATATATATATTCATACAAATTTATTAATATGCAATATTACATATTAGGAGTTTCCTGTATCTTCATGATATTGATGTATTTATAATACTTATATCTTCATATTTAGAAAGGAATAAAAAATGAAAAAAATCACATCAACACTATGTATAGCTGGAATGACTTTAACTATTTTAGGAGTAGCTCCTCAAAGTAGTTCTGCTCATCTCGATCAAATTGATTTAACTGAGAATGATCCTATTACCGCTCGATGGTCTGCAGAAGCACCGTATCATTCTGATAAAAGTACACATTTATGGATTGCAAAACAAGCTATTGAAATTATGAAAACAGAATCTAATGTTGAAGCAAATAAGCAGGCTGTGGACTTCTTAAATTATCCGCAATATAAAGATCTATTTTCTAAAGGATTATATGATGCAGATTATAATGCAGAATTTAACGATGGTGGAACGGGAATAGGCGGCGTTTTTAAAGGTGGATGGAAATCCCATTTTTATGATCCTGATACTAAAGAAAATTATAGAGGAGAAACAGATCCAACTGCTCTTACACAAGGCAAGAAATACTTTGATGAATCTGGAGAACATTTACGAAATAAAGACTATGAAAAAGCTTTCTATTACTTAGGGGTAGCCACGCACTACTTTACAGATGCGACACAACCTATGCATGCAGCAAATTTTACCGCAATTGATATGAGAGCTATAAAATATCATAGCTATTTTGAAAATTATGTTACAACCATTCAAGATCAATTTGCAGTTAATACTGGAGGGAATTATAACGACTCTCTATCTACACCTGAAGAATGGATTGATTATGCAGCCCGAGTAGCTAAACCTGAAATTCAAAATATTGCTAATGATAAAACATTTGCGTATTACAATAGCGGTAAGGCGCAATTGTGGCAAGAAATGGTTACCCCAGCTGTGCAGCGAAGCTTAGGAGAATCTCAGCGTAATACAGCAGGTTTCCTAAATCTTTGGTTTAAAACGTTTACTAAAAATGTACAAGCTCCAAGTTTAGAAACTGCACAAATCTATGATATAGCAGGAAATGTTATAGAAGCAGGGAAAAACTATTATATCGTACCAAGTGAATCTCCTTTTCAAGGTCTAACGTTTGAATGGTATGTAGCAAATCGTTACGATTATGTTTTACTTGCAAATAAAAAGAATGATATACAATCTGGTACACCTATAGAATTTGTATTTTACAAAGATAATGATGCAAAGCTACACCACGGTGAAAGCGTATACCTTCGCATGAAGCATTCTAATTATGATCAATATCAATATTTAAATTGGTCGAAATATTCTAGTTGGGTTCACCTTGCTGAGAAATCTGATAGTTTAGCAGACTTTAAAATTCAAATTAACCCGGATAACCCTACAGAATATAATATTTTTACAGATGGTTATCCATTAAATTATGAGAATATAAATGCAGAGAAAAGTTGGATTGTACTAGGGGGAAAAACACAAAAACCTAGCTCATGGAAGTTTGTACCTTTCAAATAACCTAAACACACTCGTTCCTAATCAGAACGAGTGTGTTTTTTGTTTTGAGGTATTTGCTTTTCTTAAGGTAAATAAGGATCAAGGTTTAAGAATTAGCTAGTAATTGTTGAAGTCTATTATACGTTGAAAAGGCGGAGTCTCTTTGAAGACTTCACCGTTGTTTATATAGGGCATGAATGGTCTCGATACCTTTTATCGTACATGAAGCATGGCGAAGATTTTGAAATCCTGCAGATTTGGCAAAACGTCTCTTGACATGCCTATGATTCTGGTCAATAAGATGGCTAAAATTTTTGATTCTACAATGGATTGTAGTTTGATAAACCGAGAGACCCTTTAGAATAGAAATCACTTTTGACACAAAACAATGATTTTATATGGTGTAGTTTGAGCTGGTATACTCATTGTCGTAAAACCATAAATAGCTATTAAATTTCGATTTACAAGATTACCTGTAAAGAATTGACCATTTGTTAATAAAATTTGAGTAGAAGGAGAAATATTTAATTTTAATTTTCCATCACTACTCTCCAACTGTTCATTAAAATAGTCTACTTTTACATTTTGATGCGGTGTATATTTTGCCATAACAATCGCTTGAAATTGTGGTGGGAAAATAAGAGGAGCAGGAGCGTTGGCATCGTAAAACCCAGTTACTTTATCTCCTACTACTACCGTTGCATAGTCGATAAAATACGTATTTGGTTTCACTACAAAATTTATTAGATTCCCATAACCATTATCTACGGACATTAATTTATTACATCCTATATCTTCGTTTGATTCTGTTACAAAATCGTTAATCATAGTTATTGTACCATCAAATGATTGAAATTTTTTCATTCAAATACCTCTTTTGTTTATATAATTAAACCTCTATCGTTACTCTATAATTTTTAAAAACATGTAAATGAAATAATCCTTCTCGTATCAATTCCAAAAATAACCCAAAACCTACCGTTCCATCTAAAACCAGCAACAGACCTTGGTCCTACAAAAATTGGGAAATACCAAAACTGTTCACCATTACTAAGCCATATATAAGTATTTCGAAATAAACATAATGAAATTGCTCCTGGATCAACAGCAAATGGTGAAGCTGTTGATTGTTGAGGAATAAATGATGGAGGGGGGAGATGTTGGAGCTAGTGAACTTTGCTGTCCTGGAAAACTTGGTACACCCGGAAAACCTGGCATTCCAGGTATACCTGGAATCTGAGGACCAGGGAATTGACGATCGAAGTATTGATCATAATTTATATAAGGATAATATATTGACTCATTATACATTTAAAAACCACCTCTTTATTTTTAAAACCTTCTAAATTATTAATATGTAATGTGGTTCGTATAGGAAGCTTATTCGCTTCCTATACGAACAATATTTTAAACAAAACAAATATCAAACAGGAAAGTATACCCATACCCTTTGTTTTCCAGTATGAGGTAAAGGCTGGGGGGAAATGGAGCGAGGGGCTAGCCTCTCCTAATGTCATAAAAAAATAAAGAGTGAGAGAAATTCGTCACACCTGAAAATGTCCTTCTTTAAACTAATTTTCTCTGATAGCTAAATAAGAAAAAAACGAAGTCACAGACAGATTTCAATTCATCATAAAAAAACGGTACGACTTTATTTCAAAACTACACTTATTACTATTTGGTTGAGTGATCGATACGTCAATATATCTTAAAAAGGAGCTCTCTTGATAAAGAGAGCTCCTTTTCTTATTTCTTCTTCTTTTCTGTCGGTTGGCTTTGTTTAGCGAAATTAGATGAATCATCGAAATTCGGTTGCTTTTTACCAGCATTATTACTTCTACCTTTTCCCATATGTAATGCACCTCCCTCACCCTTACTATTCCCAATAAAAAAATCCTCTTGCATCCAAGAGAATTTTTTATTAGGCTCTTATTAATAATGTCCAAGTGGTGTATACTTACCTAAAAATCTAAGTAGTCATATATATGGCTAAAACAAAAGAAATGGCTGAGGTTTTTAGGATAGGATTACAAATTGGTTTATTTTCAAAAACTGATGTAATTAATTGGGCTGATCAAACTATTGAAACACTAGATAGTCCTGCTAATGAAATTATTGACGTTTCTTTATCCAGTAATGATAAATTAGTCGATATTGCATCTAAATTAAAAAACATAAAGGGAAGATATGATGAAAAATTACCAGTGAAAATTATACTGGGACTTTTATGTGAGAAATTTATTATAACTGGAGAAAATGCATTGAAAATAAAACCATTTATATTTAAATTAGTACATAATAATTGCTGTGAAGGGTTCGATAATGTAGATAAACAGCTGTATAATTTTAATGAGGAAATAAATTTAGCCGAAGATAATATATATGGGAATCTAGAAGATATTAGCCAAGAAATAAAAGAGTTTTTATCTATTTATAAAGATTTTAGTATGTGTTTTCATTTACCTTATGGTGTGCTAAATGATGAATAAAAACAACAGGTCTCAAAGACTCTTAGAACTTCTTGAAGCAAATAGAAAAAAGCACAAACCTACTTATGGTGCTTTATATGACGAATGCGTCTGCGTGTTAGGTGTGGAAACTAAAGAATTATCCCCTGGAAGAGGATCAGAAATATACAAATTATTAAATGACTCTTACCCTTTTGAATGGTGGGGACGAATCAATTGGAATATGGTTGTCCTTAAACATGCCATTGACTCCATGGATCAATATCTCATCTTATCCCATTGGAAAGTAAAATCTATATCCTATAGAGTACTGGGCCTGCTCCCATTCTCTATGCAAATTCAAACGATATATTACGTAATATTGACGATGTTACGGCGGTTGGTAGCGACACTTATCTTTTTTGTCCAAATAATTTTGTTATAGAATTTTACCATGAAGGTGAAATCATCATTGGTTTTGGAAAAGACCGTATTTAATAGCCAACATACAAAGAAAATTGAAGGGATTTTTTTGTTTCTAGATATATTGATGCTGATAATGAGGTTTTATGTAAACTTAATATGAATACCTTATGCAATCAAAATACCTTTCATCATCTATATTCTTGATGTGGTACAATCTGGATATAAGGTAGAGGGAGATAGACAATGGAAGAAATCATTAAAGAGATTGTTTCCACAAGCAAAGGATACAAAGTTCAAGTTATCAAACGAAATGATGGTTTTTACACTACAGAAGTTTTTGCGTGGTTTGAGGATTACGGATATGAGTATTGGGCTCCTATTAAGCAGGGGTTATCGTTAATTGATACAGAAAAACATGCCATATCCATAGCAATGGATCACTTAAAAGTGTATTCAGGTGAGAGTGATTAGTGGGAATCAGCCGAGATTTATTTACTTTATCAAGGTAATAAAAAGGCTAGTTAGCCCTTATAATGGACTAACTAGCCTTTTTATTATTTTTTCCTTTTCAAATATGTTTCTCATGCAATTTTCGTTCAGAGAATTCGATAAATTCTTCTAGCTTTTGTCTTTCTAAAACCGTTACGAAAATATACACTAACTAAATTTCGACAAAAGAGAATGGAATTGATTCTATTTTTGGTAAATATTACGATACACGAAATTACTATATTAATTTTAATAAAAGCCCCTGAAAGGAGCCACTTATTTTACAAGATACTGTTCTACTTCTTTTATTAATAGTTCTGCACCTTCTGGACTTAATGTTATCTTACCGTTTGCTAATGATATGTTACGATTTGATACCTCTCCTGTTAATGCACAAACACCACCGGGCTGATATTTCTGTAAAACAATGTCTTCACCTTCTACAAAGATCTCTAATGGTGATTTTTCTTTAATACCTAGCGTATTTCTAAGTTCCTTTGGAATTACCACACGCCCTAAATCATCTACTTTTCTAGTCACTCCGGTTGCTTTCATCTAGCATCTTTCCCCATTTCATTATCAATTGTACCCAAGTTATTCTTTACTATTGTAACAAGCTTTTACCATATATGAAAATTCATTTACATTTACAAAAGAGCAAGTGGAACAAATAGAAAATTATTGGCATGAAAATAGGCTAAGAATCAAAATGAAGCAATTCGTCAGCTCGTAGAGAAAGGGTTAAGTCGTAAATAATGACTACCCTTTTTATTTTTCCTAAAAACGTATGTAAAGCCTGTATCCATCTTTACATGCGTTTTTATAATAAATAAGACCTATTGTATTAACTTCTTCATTAAAACGCAAAATAAACCGATTTGGAAAGCCGTTTTCAAATCAAACCTCATTTTTATACAATTCAGTCTTATTTACCGCTTCCCAGCGATTTTTCTGTCTTATATAATTGAATTAACAAATATTGGGGGGGTAAAATGAATAAACAAAACGTATCATCAGCACTCGACAACCCTAGATTGTAAAGATGTTTTATCTTCCTTTGTGTATTGCATTTCTAAGATTTTCATTGCCCTTTATCCCTTTATACTTTACTTGTACCAATAACCCATTACTTCACCTTTTCTAAAACCATAAAGAACGTACTATCCGGTAGCGCAACTGCATTCCCAGACTCATCTTTAAACTCAATTTTCTCGTTTAGATGATTTATATATCCATCCTGCAAATAGTTCATAGCTTGAATGATGTTTACTTGATCTCCAAAGATACCCTTTACGAAATCCTTATAGTCGTTGGGTGTAAAGATTCCAAACTGCTCCTGCACCTCATGAACGAAGGAATCCTCGCCCCAGGTATACGTATATAAGAACTCCATCGCATCGTTAACAGGCATTTTGACTGTATTGTCTGCAAGTACCTCATACTGGATTATACGCCCCTTAAATTCATGGACATACTGCTCTAAGAAATTCATTCCGCCCGCATCTTTAAAACGAATCACACGCATTAACGTTTTATCTTCGGTCATGATACCATCACGAATGATAATACGACCTCCTGGCTTTAACACCTCATAAGCACTTTGCAGACCCTTTTTAATTACTTCATGATTGAATTTCTTACCTTCATACTCGATATAAGAGAACAGCTCATGAAGGATAGAAGAATATACAATCGTATCAACCGATTCTTTATCAAACGAGCTGCTTAAGTTGATTGCATCCCCTTTAATGACGTCCCAAAAACGACCCTCGTTCTGCTTCTTCTTTTTCAACGTATCAATCACGTTTTCGGAAATATCGATACCGTAGATTCGTTTATCCTCGGTCTCTTCTTCAATCATGTCTAGCATGACACCACCACCGGCTCCGACATCTACAACCGTATCTCCCTTTATATAATCAAGAATAATTCGTTTATCATCAGCCGAACTATTCATATGCTCCAGATACACTTCTTCGTTATGGAATCTATCATACGCATCCTTACGTAACCCGAAGAAATCAAACAGCAGCACATTTGCCCGAGCATGCATCATATCTATCTTTTCTGCCTCTACACAGAAGGTAATTAACGCCTCACCTACAGCAGAAAACTGAAACGACACATACGCAGTCTTCATATCTTCATCGACTTTAGCCTCAAAAGAAACATGCGTTGTATCCGGCTTCTCGTTCTCACGGTACTCCCGTAGATACTTCTCAATAACCCGCTTACGATACACGTTGTCCTTCTTCTCGCCTTTGAAATCATAGTGCAACTGCTGCATCAATTTCTCGAAATGGATATGCTGAACCTTTCCAGTGCCTATCTCGTTCTTTAACTTAACAAAAACTGTCCAAATATCCTCGAAGCTAAGAGCATGCATAGACGGTTCTACATACCACAAATCCTTATCAGATAAAAAGGTTTGAACGCCACTCTTCTCGCTCCCCATAATTATATCTTTTTCAAATGCTGACTCCTTATGTTTTGGCGTGAGTCTATGTATGCGAGAAGTAAATGGCTCCACATAGCCATCAAACAGACCATCAATTGTAATCTTCACATCGTCCTTTACTTCACTCCACAAGGATTTTGATACGCCCTCAATAATACATTGGTTAAGATAGTATAGAATCTCCTTTAACCTACCCTCTCCGTACTCTTCTTTATACGTGTTAATCAAATCAACATGAGAGTCCAAACGAGCCTCCCCGCGGATATACTGCCCGATTAATCCATGTGTTCTAATTAAATCTCGAACAAACAAATACTCAGTAGAGTTTAAGTTTGTCTCTATACGTTCGATAAACTGAATATCACTAAAGATATCAGCAGAACCTTCGTTATGTACCAATAGGTTAATCCCGTTTTTCTTCCATTGCTCCCGCTGCTTTAAAGAGCCTACCTTTGCAAGCTCACTATACGTTAGTACCTTTTCAATAATGCGATACGCTTCTTCATCTAAAGACAACCCATCTAACACTTGCAGCGTACGGTGTACATAGTACAACACCGCATCCGTTTTTAATGCACCAAGTACCTGTACATTCTCATAGTTTTGATGTATCTCCTCTGCCTCGATTAGATGCTTTAACCACGTAGGGAGAGCATCAGAAAACCCTTCAATGTATGTATTTAGAACTTCAATGTTTTTCAACTTATTTACCCCCATATATAATCAATATCCTCGTATTACCCTAACGCCCGTAACACATTAAGTCCATTCTCTGTTAGCTTTACCGCACCTTTTGGACAACCCTCACAACCTGTACTTTGCATTTAACCGTTTATTAAGCAGCGATTGTCCCGTCCGTTTATTGGGACCCCATAGCTCAGCAGGGAGAGCGCTACCTTGACAGGGTAAAGATCATGAGCCCGAGCCACCGGAGTCATACAACTACTTTCAAAACAGTTTATAACCTATAAAAATCTGTCTCATTATTTCTTATTTCAGACCTTAATTTTTAAACTTTAAACATAAAACTCCTACGGTTGGAAGATCCGCCGGGGCCCACTTTAACTCCAATAAATTATTAACATGAACCCATATCAACTCGGCATGCTCAAGCGCTTTTGGTATACCGGACTCTATGTATGCCTTATAAGTAGCAAGATGAACTATAATATTCTCATACTCATGATCCACTTCTTCTATTTTTTCACCAACAGTAATTAAACATCCTAGTTCTTCTTTGATCTCACGTATTAACGCATCTTGCGGCATTTCCCCTTCATTAATTTTCCCACCTGGAAATTCCCAATAGTTCGGTAATGACATTGCAGGAGAACGTAATGCACATAGTATTTCATTCTTCTCATTAAAAATGACCGCTCCAACAACCGATACTTTTTTCTTCATGAATCGTCACTTCTTTCACATCTTATTTAGTACATATACTCTCTATATCTCGTCTTTTTGCTTATATCGCGCCAGCTTTTTCTCTAATTTTGCAACATCTTCATGTAGATTTAAAACATGCAGCTTCCGATGACAATTCGCACATACTCCAACAGTATTATAAATCGTATCTTCTCCATCCTCTGATAGCCATTTCACATGATGTGCTTCTAAGTATGGATTCCCTTTTTTATCTTGGAAAGGAGCATGCTGTTCACACAACCCGCATATACCTTGTGCACGCCTTTTAGCTAGCTCAGCTACATACTCATTTCGTTGATATGTTGTAGTTTTTGTAAAACGTTTATTATTACCGTAAGATACTACCTTGGTAGCTCGATCCTTTAACGAATTCCCCGAAAGAATTCTCCTTCCTCAAGCGTGTGAAGGGTATAGCCCAACGGTAGGTGGGAGATGAATTTCGGTTTGGCATAGCCAAAAACTTTTGATAACTTGATATATGAGGTTGCAGGAAGAAAATAGAGTGCGAAAACCAAGCCATTCGGTTCCTGAGTAAAATATCAACCGTACCAAAAGAGCGTCCAAGCGTTGGACATCTAGGGATGGAACACCCGAAGTAACGCTCAGGGAGACGAAAGGTTGCTTTCATCGTGGAACTGAGAAGCTCCCACTTCAAGCTTTGCTAAGTGGCGAGTAGTTCACGGCAGTGAAAAATATCCTTCTTATTTTTCACTATATAATACTTAAAATTCTCATCTTCAATGTTTTTATAAACAGAAAAAAGGGTAGATGATGAGCGATTATACTGGTTTAGTTAGCGGGGATGTACCCAAATTAAAGTATATCGGATTCCAAGAACTCCTCATTAATCCTCAATTTCAATTCCAGCTTGTTTAAATGGTTCTAATACTTTTGGATAACACAGTGAAATATATTCCACTGTTTTTAAATTTTTTAGATTCTGAAATCCTTCAACAGATATTACATCAAATAAACTGTCTTCGCCATCCCAATCTGGCTTTAGGATATGATAAATTTCATTCCCCCCATCAAAGCAAAGGGATTCAATCTTTTCCAAATCACTTATTTCCAAAGTTAACTCTTCTAAATAATCTCTGATTTCAACAATTGGTCCAGCTCCAGAATACCATTCGAAATTATTCGTATACTTATCTATTAAGTCTGTTAATTCTTTTAGAAATAGTGGCTCTTTATCTAATAAAGCTTCAATTACCACTAATTTAAAATTAAAATCTTTAAACATCTCACTCTTTCCCATTTTAACTACCTCCAATATTATCTCTGTCCTAGGCTTTTAATCTAACCTGCACTATTAGTATTATAACAACTATGGAAAAATTAGCATTATTCACAATAACCTTATTGAACTAACCTGCCCCGTTCGTGGAATAAGAAAAAAATATGGTAAAATTTATTTGTGTAAGAAGAAATGAGAATTTGATTTTGAATAAGATTAAAATTGACTAAACAATCCTGTAGTGAAGGTATTATGTTTGAGACGTAAGAGGAGGAAAAATAGCATGATAAATCAAGCTGAATGGCTGTGGCAACGTATTATCGAAAGAGGATCAAATTTTGAAGGTAACTTTAAAGAATCATTAAATCTTCAGACAGGTGCAAGTGATGAAGAGTTTCAACTTATTGAGGATACACTGGGGGTTACACTCCCTGAAGAAATGAAGAGCTTTTACAGAGTGTATAACGGACAAACTTGGGAACCCGGGGTGAATCCATTTGTAAGGAATTTGACTCTGTCCCCTACTTCTGAAATTATCGATAATTGGAAATTTTTACAGGAAGAATTCGATCCTGATGATGATTTAGAGCCAGATATTGAAAAAGAGCTTAAACCAGTTCTTTGGAATTCTAAGTGGATTCCAATTGCAGAAAATGGTGGCGGAGATTACCTTTGCATTGATACAGATCCATCTGAAGTTGGAGTTTCAGGACAAGTTTTATACTTTTACCATGACTGGGGAAGGCGTGCTATTAAGGCAAAGAATATTTTTGCATTCATCGAAATTTGTTTAAAAGAAGAGAATTGTGAATAAATGTACTCAAAGTAACGGGTGCTTAATAAGTAAAAACCTTACATAAACAAAAATCCATATATAAACGGTTGAACTTTTTTCAATTAACTGTACTATGATTATTAGAGGATAATTAGTTCAATATATGAGCTAATCTCCTCTTTTTTAATACATTCTAGAATTATAAACTATATAAAAAAATTCTAGTTTAATATGTTTATTTTATAATCTTATGATTTAAGGAGGAGTATGTTATGAAAGTACAGGAAGTGTTACTTGATGGTAATAAGAAAAGATACATGCTTCTTGATAAAGCTAGAACGCCTATAGTTCCTGTGAGGAAGTATTTAGATAAGGCAGGAAAAAGCCAAACGAACAGAAAAAACTATCAACCTAACAATTACTGTTATTGCAAACTTCTATGACTACCTCTATCGAAATGAAGAAGTACAAAATGACATGATGGATAAATACTTTCTCTTAAAAAAACCGCTTCTATTTTATAGGGAAGCGGTTTTTTAACTGAATACAACTATGAATTAACTTTAACTGTTCTGTTTATATGTCTTTTCACTTTTGTTTTTCATGCGTAATGCTTTCTCCTTCAACATCAATGTTAGGCAAAATTTTATCCAGCCATTTTGGCAAGTACCAGGCTGACTTGCCCATGAGAGTCATGACCGCAGGTACGATTGTCATTCTCACGATGAATGCGTCAAAGAAAACACCGAATGTAAGAGCCATGCCTATGGATTTAATGATGGTATCAGGCGCCAACATGAATCCAATAAATACAGACATCATAATTAATCCCGCTGCGACTACGACTCTCCCGCTCTCCCGCATTCCCTCTACAATAGCTCTCTTCGGATCACCTGTATGCGTATATACTTCCCGCATCTTGCTCACTAGGAACACCTCATAGTCCATGGCGAGTCCGAACAAGATGCCAATCAGAATGACAGGCAAGAAGGCTAAGATCGGACCGGCAGCCGGGAACCCAAATATATTTTGGAAATGTCCATCCTGCACGAAAAATACCACGGCTCCCAACGTAGCGCCAAGAGAAAGTAGAAACCCTAATACTGCTTTTAATGGAATGAGCAGAGATCTAAACACTAGAACTAAGAGTACATACGCAAGTCCCACAATAAGGGCAGCGAAAACTGGCAAGGCGTCACTCAGCTTTTGCACAATATCAATATTCATCGCTGCTGTGCCCGTTACCATTAGTTCAATTTCATTTTTTTTCTCGGTTTGGTTCGATTTGTCCCTGATTGCTTTTACCAAATCCTTCGTCTTTGTATCGTCAGGTCCAGTTTTTGGTGTGATAGAAATCATATAAATCTTTCCAGAAGGCCCCGGGATAGCTGGTGTCACACTTTTCACGTCAGGTAGTTTACCCAATTCTTTTGCGATGGTGTTCATAGTATTTTGCGTTTCAGCTGTTGCTTCTTCTGATTTTGCTACTACCATTAAAGAAGCATGAAATCCTTCCCCATACGCTTCCGTCAATAAATCATATGCTCTTCTTTCTGTCGTTTCTGTGGACTTTGTTGTTCCATCAGAAGGCAGGCCAAGGTTCATATGGAAAAACGGAATTGAAATCACTGCAAGTAGTCCGATTGCGAAAATCGTAACAATCAGAGGACGTCTTATGACAAATTCTCCCCATTTATTTGAACCAGCATGTTTCTTACCTGCCCCAGTCATCTTTTGCAAGAATCGATTTTGTTTAGATGGGGCAATCTTATGGCCGACAAGTCCCAAAATGGCTGGTAATATGATGACGGAAACCAACACAGCTGCAAGCACAGTAAAGGCAGCGGATACGCCCATCGCTGTCAGGAATGGAATCTTTGTAACAGACAGTCCCAAAAGACCTATAATAACAGTTAATCCTGCGAAGATTACGGCACTTCCCGCTGTTCCCGTTGCGATGGCAACAGATTCTGGAACAGAATCTCCTTGTGCAAGCTGCTGTCTAAAACGATTGATAATGAAGAGTGCATAGTCTATGCCTACTGCGAGTCCCAGCATGGCAGCTAATGATAAGGAAACTGATTGGATTTCCACATAATTGGTTCCAATCATGATTCCTAGCATTCCAATTGCTAATCCGATTATCGCAGTGAGAATCGGCAGTCCAGCTACTAGAAAAGACACAAAGGTAAATGCCAGGACTACGAAGGCAACAAGAACTCCGACAATTTCAGTCATACCTGAAGTCTCTGAGTCAGAAAACGTAACATCGCCTCCTGATAACTCCGTTTGAATGCCGGCATCCCTTGTTGTTTCAATACTATCTAAAATCTTATCTTTAGAAGCTTCTGTAACCTTTTCTGCTTTTACTTTGTACGTAACAACTGCATATCCAATTGTCTTATCTTCACTGAGGTTCTGCAGTTGCATCGGTGCTGCCACAGAATCAACAGCTGAGTCTTTTTTTATCTCTTCAAGAACGCCTGCAATTTTCTGTTGTACTTCCGCTGACTCCAAGGTTTCGTTTTTTGGTGCTTTAAATGCCACTTTTACTTGGGCACCTGCTGGTTGCATCGCTTTAAACTCTTTTTCAATTACTTTTCCTGCTTTATCTGCCGGTGTATTCGGAATACTCAGCTCGTCCTTGAAAGAGGAACCCATGTTGACTGCAAAAAGCACTAATGCAATGAGAATTGCGAGTGCACTGAATACAACCTTTTTTCTATGATTTACTGCCCAATAGCCTAACTTATACAGATATTTTGCCAATTGAATCTCACCCTATTCTTGTCAAAAATTTTTCTTGTTCTTACGTTGTAATCTAAAAACGTACAAATACCTATAATACATATTATTTATATAATATGATTTTAAAATTCATATTATAGATTGTATCTGAATATCCCTCCCTATTTATAGCTTGCAAAATGGCGACAAATTGCCAGTAAGAAACAAAGAAAATGGTACACATTGACAGCAATAATGCCCTTTTATACAATGAAATTATCACTACACTAACAATTGTACTTACAAGTGTAAGTATAACAGTGAATTTTCATCTTTCAAGCAATATGTGATGATTTGCACTTAAAACGAACAGAATGAAGGGATGTGTTAGCTTTGAGGAAGTCAAGAGAAGACAGTATACACTCTCAAAGATACATTATGGAGGCATTGAGCGCACTGTTGCATGAACATAAATTGCAAGATATAACCGTAACAGCGATTTGTAAAAAGGCTGGAGTTGCCAGAGTCACATTCTACAAATACTACCGCAACGTTTACGACGTCGTGCAAGCATCTGTGGATGAAATTGTTCAACAATTCTTGAAAGAGGTTGATAGTTTGAATCCGTATGAAAGTATGCAGCTAATTATTGAATATATCATAGAGGGATTTGTCTCTGCACAGAAGCCGTCAGGAAAGTTAATTGATTCAAATATATCTAATATGATGCTTGATTACTTGAATTATACAATGGAAAAGGTCTTTCAAGCGGATATTACACACGATCATGACATGAGCAGAATGCAAATCCTGTTTTTAGCAGGCGGTATCTTCAATATTGTTACCGATTGGATTAAAAGAGGGTCAAGGGAGTCTCCTCAGGCACTTGCTGCAAAAATATACGAGATTCTTCCATATGGGACAACAGATACAAGGAATTTGGCAAATTCATGATACAACTGTTCTACCTTTTATTACATCTTAAAAATGGGCATCACATAAAAAGCTACGAGTAGTTCCATTAACCATAAACGACGGTTAATGGAACTTTAGTTATTTCTACTCAAATAGAAAAAAATACTATTCAAATTTCGTTACAAAACTCATTACCAAAAACAAAAGACCCTAACATATTAGCCATGTATAATATGTTAGGGCCTTGATATTTTAAGTATTTTTCAATTTAGGTCTTGATAATTGAAAAACAGTTCAACTTTATTTCAAAGCCACGCTTCTTTCTATCGACTTCCGAATACATACATATATTAAAAAAAAGCAGAACCAAATAAAAAACGAATCATGGACTCTTTTAAGTACCATGATTCGCGGAGGTAATTCATTAATTACTTAGTGTTTAATTTTTTACGTTCTGCCTCAATTTCGGAACGTAAAGTAGCTTCTAGGTAACGATCTATTTTCCCGTTTCCTTCTTGTACAAGGTTATTTAATGTCTCTTCTGTCTGTTCTTCAACAATTACGATGACCCCTGTTTTTCCCGGTTTGATCGATTTTAATGTATTTTCAAAAACAGAATATGCATGTGTAATCTCTTTTTTATCTTGGAAGATACCGATTGTGGATCCGATTAGTCCACCTAATAATACACCGAAAGGTCCACCTAGTATTCCAACAAACATACCGACTAAACCGCCCCTATTTGTTTTATCAGCACCGGTAATATCCAAGAAGTCTTCTACTGATAATTCGCCATCTATTTTTCTTTTAATAACGGCAATTTGGTCTACTTTTAATTGATGCTCAAGGTGAAGCTTTTTAATAACAGAGAATGTTTTGTATGACTGCATATCTTCCTGAAATGTAAGTACAACAGCTTGTTTTTCCATTTTCAAAACCTGCCTTTCTCCTACATTATTATAATATTAGGTATATATGTCAAGAAAATCATAAGTTTTTACTGTCTACAACTATTTTTTAACAGTTTAAACATTTTTCAAATCAAACATTTGAAATTTATTATAGCTTTTGAATAAACCTTGATAAAAGAACGAATAGAAAAAGCGTGTTTTGAAAAAAAGATTGATAAAAACACGCTTTTTCTATATTCAATTGAATCAACCTTTTATAAAAAAGTTTGATAATTTTTGTGATCCTTGCTCAATTAAAGCGCCCGATTCTTGAATAACTCAAGATTAGCTATAAATTCATTCATTTAAAAATCTATAGGACTTTGATATTTAATAATCTTGTTTTAGAGACCATACCAGCACTTTCTAACGTTTGTTTCGAGGGAGTGTTATAATACCAACAACCGCAAATCGGATTTAGATTATTGTCATAACACCATTCCTTTAAATGATGAATTATCGTTCTGCCTATTCCTTTTTTTCTGTATTGTTCATTTGTAAACATGCCCATATTTCCATATCTATCAAGTAACTTACTTGTTTCGATAATCCCTATTCCAAGCAGAATACTTCCTTTGATGTAGGTGAATATTTCTCTATTTTCAATACGTTCCTCCACTTTATCAAGGAAGTCCTGACATACCTCAGTTATTTTTGTAGCATCGCTAAGCACCGCAGCTCTGAATTCTCCACCTTTAAATAATTTTCCCTTTGGAATTTCCACTTTGTTATCTTGGAAAAAGTAAGCTTGTTTTTCGATCTTATAATCATGATCTAATACCAAACTTAAAAAAAGTTCGTCGCATGTTGGAACCAGTATTGACCGAATTGAATGATCCTTAAGAACATTGTCAAAAATCTCTTGGGATTTTTTGTAGTATGATAAATCTAAATAAAATTGAGTTAGGGACTGGTTACTCTGTATGGCATAATAACCTGCAACTTCGGAATTGTAACTGATTGTATAAAATACGGAATTGAGAATGTGCTCCTCTAAAACAGAATCAATAGGAGAACTTAATGTACTAACATATCTTTGGATTAAATCCCCAATATCATTTTGTTTACATTCTTTAAAATAAAAACTCATGTTTGGACACCTCGTATTTTTGTTGATCTCATTAGTACTCATGCAATAGATCTTATTACTCATAAAATAAAGAGAATCTATCCAATAAATCATATAAAAGTATTAGTGTGAAATTCTATTTTAGTTTCGTGAAATCCTTCTCTAACCTCCAAGTTAGTTGTACAATCTTACTTTACAATCTGGCCCGATTGCTGAATAACATGACTGGCGTTTTTTAAACAACTTTATTATGTTTTAAACGACTTTATTGTAAATTAAACAACTTTATTATCTCTGTACAAATTCTCCCGTTTATGTAATCCAAAGTCTCCATGTAAGGCCTGATTGGATATCCAGCTATGAAAGTATAAATCCTCTAAACCCATCTTATGCCTCACTAATTCCGGTAAGGTTAACATTAGGTTTCATCCTCCGTTCTGATTTCGAAAGTTGTTACCTTTAAGGCTTGCTTTTCTTGGTATGACATGGAAATGAAGTCTTGCAATCTCCCTTTAAAGACCTGCTTCCCGTTCGAGTATACAATAACAGCTTTATTAAGATCTCTCGTTATAAGTGTAGGCATTAGTTTTTCATCATTATTTATTCATTCCCGTTTTCCATTCAGATTTTGTAATGATTCCGTCAAGATTGTATGTAATCTCTAGTTGGTCATACCCATTCTTGTAGATGTGCTTTGTATTCGTCCCGTTCGTCTCTGTAGCATCTGTCCAAGGTAGGTGACTATCATCTATCTCATGAAAGCTTGCCCCTTCCTGAGCGAAACTGAGCAAATCTTCGGAAGCCCATCTTTCAAGCTTTGGCTTGATTAGTTTTTTATACTCCGCCTGAGCTGATTCAGACCCTATAGCATTCAGACCTTTATGAGCCTTTTGTTCTCTAGCTTTGTATTGAGACTCTTTCAGCTTCTCCAATCGCTCGTCTACTTGCTCGCCTTCTTCGGATTCTTCCTCTTCAAGTTCAGGCTCATTAGACGTCTTCAAGGCTTTCAACTCAGATTTAAGACTTTCATTCTCGTCATGTACTTCCTGATACAACTCCTCGGCAATCTCCCATTTATCTTCCCACTCTTTGATTTCCTCTTTAATGTTGTTTCTATCTAAGTTCTGATGTTTGATTAAAAAAATGTTCTAGACTGAGTATCGCTGGCTTAATAGGATTCCTTTATTTTTATTTTTCTGTATTAATTAAATAAGGATTTAGACTAATGAATAGTTTTTATTTAGAGAAAAGAAATTTTATTAAAATAAAGTATTAGACTAGATAGTAGGGTTTATTCTATCAAACGTATGAAAACGCATTTCAGGATTAAAGCGGACGCACTTTATAATTTTGAAATTAAACAAAGTGAATATTTCAAAATTACATTGATTATACATTCCATATATTGTATTTTAAAAGTAATCTTACTTTTGCAAACTGAAAAAAAAGGGGGGCTTATTCATGCCAATTATTAAAACAAAAAACGGTGAATTTCACTACGAGTCTTTTGGACAAGGGGAACCAATCCTTTTTTTACACGGAAGCGGGGCATCTTGGAAGATGTGGAAACCACAAATCAAATCATTTTCTAAAGAATATCAAATGATTCTTCTCGATTATCGTGGTCATGGAGAATCGATAAAAACCTTTCCTGGTAATGTATATGATTACGACTTAATCGTATCTGATATCATTTCATTTTTAGATACACTAGGCCACACACCTCTTCATGTAATCGGCGTTTCACAAGGAGCAATTCTGGCGACATTAGTAGCCATTCATCATCCTTCCTATGTAAAAAAATTGGTCATTTCTAATAGCTATAGTGAATTCCCAACTAAAACTTCTAAATGGGTACTTCAATTTTCCAATTTCATCTTTAGTTTGCTGCCCTATTCAACAATTATTGATTTAATGATGAAATTTTACAAACAAGAACCGTACACGCAACAAATACTACGCGATTCATTTTCAATAGACAAAAAAATGTTATTAATGATGAAAAAAGCAAAATTTCCTGTTCATACTTCTTTATTACATCTCATTCAATCCCCTACTCTAATTCTATCTGGAGCAGGAAAAGTTGTAACAGGTGTTGATGAAGGAAAAGCAGCTAAAACAATTCACCAGCATATCCCAAATAGCACCCTTGCTTTATTCCAAGATGCATTCGATCCACTCAATGTAATGAGAAAAGATATTTTCAATGAGATGGTCCTCGATTTTCTTAGAGACTCTTCTCTACATGAGTATGAGGAAGTTTCGTATGGATAATAGTTAGATTCTATCTAACAAATAAACTTATATATGTTTTGTGGAGCAATTATTTACATATACATCGTTAAGCATACTAGATATGAAATAACTATATCCTAAAGAATAGGGAATTTGATGATTCTAATTCACGTTCTATCACATGGTCAAAAAAGTCTCGGTTTGGTCACCGAGACTTTTTTCTTATTCTTCCATATGTTATTGAATTCTCTACAGAAAACACCTTTTCAGTCTACAACTATTTTTTAATAGTCTAATACTTTATTCTATAGTCTAAAACATTTTTTTAATAAAACATCTGAATGATATTCATTGAGAATAATACTCCGATTGCGCCAATAGCTACTTTACGTCCTAAAGGCATTTTCTTCTTAGTTTCTACTGATGCGATTTTATCTGTTTTCATAGTTGTAATCTCCTTCAAGTAACTCATTTATCTATTTATAATGATTTAGTCACACGAAAAATTTTACATGTATAGTCATCGGATGCCCAGTTGACCGAATTAACCAGGCATTCAGTTTTCTTGTATTATCCTGCATATGTAATTTGATTTCTCTATCCGTTGTAACTTCTTTAACAGGGCTATCAACCTTTATTTTGACACCCTTCCAAAAGTCAATCTCACCCCAACCGTTACTGAAACAACGTCCAAAAACGCCTTGAGACACTTGAAACGAGTTAATTTAGTTTGATTACTAACATTTTTGGATGAAAGACACAAATAGATATACTCAACAGTCAACTCTTGAAGAAACTCAGCACCCGTCGCTCACATTTGACGTACTACTGTAGAGAGATCCTTCTCAATAGATAGACCCTTCACAGTTTCCTGTAGTGCCCTACTGTAAGCAACGCAACTGCCGTTAATACTAGTAATAAACTGTTTAAATTTTTTGGAAATAAATCCACAAAGCCTTTTATAAGTAGCAGATCTAAGCCAATTAAAATAATTACAGAAATAATTAATTTGTATCTTACTAATAATTTTTGACATCGATTTGAATCGTTAATTTCATAAACCTCCATTTTCTTTAGTACACTACAAATGACTGTTACCTACTTTATCTTTTAACCACAAAAAGCTGCTTCAGCATATTTAACTGAAGCAGCTCTTGTTATCTCAAAAATGGTAATGGTGCTTGCTGAATTCCGTTTTGAGTTGAGATATAAAAAGATTTTGCGAATCCCTCACTGTGAATACATTCGTCTATTACGAGTATTATAGGAATCTTACGTAAGTCTAACATGAGCTCCTTTCTAACATGTTCTGCTAAAGCAAGATTAGATATAGATAAAATAAAAATACCTGGTAAACTTTTCGTGTTTTCGAAATTCAATAAATTATTTGGTCCATTTTGAATTTGATCTTCCCAAATTTTCAATCGCGATTTTAAATGTTGTGCATATCGCTGACCCTGTTGTACCCTTTCAAATATGAAGTTTTGATTTCCAATTGGAGTTTTAATTTCTCCAACAGCAATTGGATTATAGCCATTACCAGTACCTTTTAGCTTTGGATACCAGCACCAGGTTTTTAATAACTGTTGGCCAATTGCAAACTCATATTTTATTTGATTCATAGTGACAAATCTTTGTACCCCTGCTACACCAAGTTTTAACCATTGTTCTGGCTTTAATGAATAGTTTGTATTACGGTTATGATAAGCCCACATCATCAAATGACCAGCAGTATTTAGAGTGATTGGAGCAGAGGTTTTGGGTTGATCCGGAAACAGATCTGATTTTATCTCCCACCGACTAACAAATCCATACAGCACAAGCTTTTTCAGCGATTCTGAGACCTGGGACCTACTAATTTTAGATTCCACAAAATTTTTAATTTGAGCTTCAGTAATCGCTAATGAGTCCCAAATAAGTTTTAGTATTAAGTTATCTTTTTCATTTATAAATCCTGAATTAATTCTGTCATAAATACTACGTAAATCTGTGAGTGGTTTAAATTTATCTGGAAGAATTGGTCCCCCCTGTAAAGAGGGGTCATCCCAAATCGATAAAGATTCGTCCCTATTAAGCCAATATTGAACCGCCTTTCCATTCTCTTGTACGGAAACCTGCGGCGCACTCATTAGTTATATAAAAACGCCGTTGGATCGTTAACTTTTTTGCGTCCAAAAGGAAACTTAAAGATAACCCCCGACCCTCTCTCTTTTTCCACATCCACACTTACAATTCTCATACTTACTACGTCATCCAATACTGGCTGTTCGATAGTTTTAGGGACAATTCCTTTAATTGTGCAGCCTTGGTCCAATTCAACAAAAACTCCAAAACGCGGGTCAACATTTACAACCCTTCCTACAATTGTATCCCCTTCAGCTAATTCAGATAATAACTGATAAGGATTTTCCACAGCTGCTTTTCTAGAGACGTGGATTAGTCGCTGCTCTGGATTAAATTGTAGAACCTTAACTGGGATGCGTTCACCATTAGGTGCATAGCGATCCACAGCATTTTTATACACTCTTCCATAGTTTAGTTCATGTAATTTCATGAAGCATTCTGCACCATTGATGCGTAAGAATATGGTTGGAACCTGAGCATTCATGTTATATCCAGTTACCTCAGCTTCGTAAGTAGGTTCTTGAAGTCTTTCATCTTGCTCCAATTCTATTAACTCACGAATTAAAGCATCTGCAGATCTCCTGCTTGCTTCTTTTACTGAAACCTGAACTTTATTTACATCCAGTTCATCAGACATTTGAGTAATTACTACGTTAAAAATATTACCTGTGAATTGTGTAATACTTCTAAAAGAGTAATCAGAGAAGTCCTCTTTTTTACAAATACCTATAATCTTTCCGTTTTCAAGGGCAAACTCAGCATATTCAGTATCTGGATCGTCTTTATCGTGTCTTTTGACCGTTCTCAATACTGCTTGAATTGGCTCTTTATATCTACGTAGCGCCTGTAGCTTTTCATAAGTTTTTGAATCCATAAAAATATCTCCTCTCCCTTGTTAAATATTTATAAAATTCAAAAATAATACTTCTACTTGAATTATTGTTACTTTTAACTAAGAAACTAAGTTTTTCAGAAATATTTTCTGAAATTTATAATTGTTTTTCATATAGACCTGTCACTTACTTTATTTATAAGGATTAACGTTAATATTCCATATGTATTTAGGATTGGGTATTATGATATAATTGGAATAATATGGAGGTTGACCTCCCCCTTGTACTAACGCCTTGTTATTCGTTTGCTTCTTGGTAGGTTGCGTCGAACCACAGAGCGTTTATTTTATTATTTTCTATCCTTTCTACGTTTTTCTCTTCTCTTAATTCCTTCATTTTTTCTATTTTGTCCAGAATGTTTTTAACAAGTTGTATAACAACTAATTAAGAATTACAATTCAATCACTATCATGTTCTTCATTTATAAAAAATCGAATGAAAGAAGGCTGCCAGAATATGTTTAAAAATGAAAAAGAACTACATAAAGCTTTTGAAGCAGCAAAGGCGTCTTTAGCAATTGAGGGCTTAACTGTTACAAAGGAAATGGAAAAAATAATGAAAGATAAGTTGAGAGGGAATATTACAATGGAGGAATTTATTAAATTAGCCGATGCTATCGCCAGACGTCAATAAACTATCATTTACTGTAATACCTGCAACTTTGAAATAAATTTTGAATAAAACAGCAAAAACCATTTTGGATAGAGATTCTACAAAATGGTTTTTTACTTTATTAATGTGTAAAGTGATAATAATGTTATTTAATTCTGATTTAAAAATATAAGAGTCTCGCTACAAATAAACATTATCAAGACCTAAATTGTAAAAAGGCATAAAAAATAAAGGGTGATACATATTATATATGACTAATATGTATCACCCTTTTACTTCTTGCTCAACAATTACGCCCGATTGCGGAAAATCATTTTCTAGTTTGTTTTCTTTTATTAATTAGTGGAAAAACAACCCTTTAATAAGAAACAGGTACTTGTTCAGTTTAAAAAATGTTTTAGACTGAACATCCTTGGTCTAATGGGATATTGCTATTCGTATTTGTCTAATTAACTAAAATAAAGATTTAGACTGACAAATCGTTTATATTTCATGATAAGAGCTTTATTAAAATAAAGTATTAGACTGGATAGTGAATATACATTTTATGTAATGGAAATAAGGAGAATTCTGAGAAATTGTATTTGATAAAACTAAAGTTTAGGAATTTTTATATTTCACAACCGAAAATTGAGCCAATTCGCAATTAAATTTGAGCCAATTGAAACGAGTGAAATTCACATACTTTGAGAACATATTTTCATATCGTATAGGCTTGACATGGATCCCATACGGGCATGATTACTTTGCGAATGTTGCGGTGGACAGGGATTTCACACCCTCACAATGGTATCATGCCCGCCTCTCCATATAGAGATGGTGTGGTCGACCTCTGAATTAATCTAAATTTTCAATTAAGAGATCTCTGAATTTTTGATCATTCAAAGTTTTTAACACGAAATCATTGTAATGTTCACTCAGGTTCATATAATCAGTTTCATTTAAGTCATTAAACATAAACACTAGTTCCGTCATATTTCCCTCTTTATCCTTTGCATAAAGGGAGTTTGTTAATAGAAATGCTGTTGAACCACCTTTTTGCCCTACATGTATTAACCATTCCTTGTTATTTGGATTCTCCATAGGCCATTCGACAATCTTGTCTAACTCTTTCTGCACATTCTGTGGGAAATAGTCTTTACGATTCAGTCGTTCCATCAATAGAAGATAGTCTTTTGCGGATGCGGCTGGTAAATTATCTGACCATATTCTTTGAAATTCAATATCGCCTAGGCATGGGATATTACGTTGTTTAAATTCAGTAGAATTTTTCATCCATTGGTGAATCTTAATAGATTCCCTAGCAAATTCTTGTTGTGACATAGCTTTCATTTTTATTAAGGTTTCGTTTTTGGTTAAATTCTCTTCTTTTTTTAAATTGCCAGCAACATATAAACTAGATACAAGTGGATATAATTCTTGATGATGAGGTAATTGTAAATTTTTCATCGTTTGATTAATATTTTCCAAACCTAATTTGTCTATTAAATAATCAGCATTTGCATTGGAACTAAACTGCAACATTCCTTTTGCAATTTGTTCTAATGTTACTTGATTATTTCGAATAATGTTTTTTTCATTTAAATAACGAATCCAATTAGGGTGGTTAGAGGCATCTGTATCTTTTATATAATATGCTTCTAAATCACTTAAGGGAATTTGTTGATCAACTTTAATCGTTCCTTCAGCAGATTGTTTAGCAAATTCTACAGCAATAATTAGTTTCATCATGCTTGCTAAAGGAATTACCTCATCAGAATTTATACTTACTAGATTTTTTCCATTTCTTTGTAGAATAAAAGATACATTTTTATCTGTCTTATGTGTCTTTAAATATTCCATAACAAATTCATAACCTTCTTTTTGTTTTGAAATATTTTTATATGAGATAAAGAAAATTGAAACAATTAGTAATATAATGGCTAGTTTTTTAATAGATTTCAACACAATTTCTCCCTCTGTATGTCTAATTATTT
>NZ_JBALMG010000134.1:0-397 GCF_036963225.1 Bacillus sp. JJ783
TACTTGTTTTAATTGATTTTCAGAGCATTCAATAATCATCTCTTTGGAATCTGTAAATAACTCAACTTGAATGTTTGTCATAATTGCTTTTGTGTTAATTAACGACACAACATTTTTGAATATTTGACAAATATTTTTCTTCTCAGTAGGGATTTCATCTGTTTTAGCAATCGACAAAAATTCCTGAAGGATTGCTTCAATTCTCTCGATTTCAGAAAGCATAAGATTAAAATATTTTTCTTGATCCTCTTTGTTAATTTGGAATAATTGTATAAATCCTTTTATTACAGTTAAAGGGTTCCTCACTTCATGTGCTACACCGGCTGCTAATTGACCAATTGCCGCAAGTGTATCTGATTTATTTAGCAATTCTTCTGCCTTTTTCCGCTCTGTAATA
>NZ_JBALMG010000134.1:450-1815 GCF_036963225.1 Bacillus sp. JJ783
TCCGCTCTGTAATATCGCGGACAACAATCATAATTTTATCTTGTAATAATGGTAAACATCTAGCTTCAAAGAAATCGATACTTTCATTAATTGTTAGAGGGTATTCTACAATTACATTCTTTCCTTCTTCTTTCAATTGGCGAATTGCTTCTTGAAATTGCTGTGCTACTGGAGACGGTAATATTTCGTAAAACTTTTTTCCCATAAAAGCTTCTGCGGGTACGTAAAATTTTGTAGGAGATCCTGCTTTATAATCTATAATTGTCCCATCGTCTTCTGTTAAAAAACATAAATCTGGTAAAGCTTTAAAAATTAATTCTAATTCAGAGGTTTGTTGTTTTAATTGCCCTTCTATCGCTTTTAAATGTGTAATATCTACCCCAACAGCCCAGTAACTAAATCCTGTTACAGGAAACTGCTCAGATATATTGGACCACATTATCGTTTTAATTTCACCATTTTTACATGTTAAACTCATTTCCCAATCTCTAAAATTCTTTCCACGAGTCAAAAATTTATTTTGTATTTGATGGCGATAATTATGGTCAGGATACAGTAATTGAAGAGCGTTTGGATTCCCAATTATTTCTTCAGCAGTATAACCTGTTACAATCTCGCATTCTCGATTCCACAAAACAAAATCTCCATTATAGTCAAGCGCATCAACCATAACAGGCATGTTTTGTAAGATCGTATGTAGTTCTTCCTCTTTTCGAGAAAGTAACGATGTATTTTTACTTTGAACTGCTTTTTTCACCCCAGCTATAATGAGGTTAGAAAGCATTTCAAAATATTTTTGACAATTGAAAATTTCGCTTCGTTTGGACCATACAACAAAAGATCCTAAATATTGATTGTATAAGAAAAGGGGGATTTCAATTTTGGGAAGTTTACATACTTTCATTTCATTAATTCCAAATGAAAATATACATTTGTTTTCAGCATCAAGAAGTTGATGTGATATGTTGGTTAATTTATAAAATTGTTCTGCCATGGTTTCTATTGTACTCACATCAATAAGTTCCATTAGCCGCGCATTCATTCCTTTTTCACCTCAATATGTAAAATTTATACAAATTCAAAATTCATACTTCTTCATTATACGAAGAAAGTGCTCCTAGGTATATAGCTGTAGAATAATTATTCGAACAAATTCTATTTTTCAATTAAAAACAGAAAATAATATGGGAGTGTTACGCGCTGCTAGTAGCAGTATAAAAATACAATAAACGTAGAATTCACAAAAAATTCACAACTTTCATGAAAAATGTAAACATTTATTCCAATATATTCTATATAATGAGGTGTAATAAGGCTTCTATGAATCTCATAGAATACCTTACCCCTAATAAAAAGAAAAAAAGA
>NZ_JBALMG010000135.1:0-22183 GCF_036963225.1 Bacillus sp. JJ783
AACTTGTATCATGTCTATAAAATACAACTATTAAGAATGAGGTGAGGAAATATAACAGAAATTCATTGAGAAATAGAGAAGAATAGTATGATGGCAACGAAGAGTTAACATATAATGAAATATATAAATCGGATCAAATCATTTACTAAGCACTTTCACTCATAATAGTGTAATTAAGTTCAAAGGATAGGTGTATTTCATGAAAGAAATAAGAGAATATATTGAAACAAAGAAACAAGGATTATTTGAATTACATATAAAAGAAACCGAAGAAAAGTTAGGTGCTATTTTTCCAGCGCAATATAGGGATCTTTTTAAATTAGTTAATAACGCCGAAATAGGAGAATGGATACTATATCCTATTAAAGATAATAGAAATTTAGTGAAAACTTGGGATGATATAGTTAGACAAAACGTTGAGTTGAGCGATGAGCATATGCCTGAAGATTTTATTATAATTGGTGACGATGGTTCAGGAGATAAATTGTGCTTTAAAATAAATAACGGAATAATGGATGATGAAATATATATTTGGTATCACGAAGATGAAGAAATGGAAGAAATAGCCCCAAGTTTAAAAGGATTTATTTTAGAAACTATTCAGGAAGACGATGCTTTTTAGTGTTAATGATTATAATATAATGAATCAGATGTATTTAAAGCGAGGATGGAATATGACAATAGAATTATATGGCGCACATTACAATGAAATAAAAGGGTATAGAGTAATTGAAGGGAAAGATTCATATACTCATTACTTTGGTGGTCAAGATTGCAATTTGCCAGTATGTAAGCTATGCGGTGAGAAGATGCATCAAATTCTCTGTTTTGATTTGAAAGATGAGAGGCTTGCTAAATTTAAAAGTGGTGAATTAGATGTTTTACCATTAGTTTCTTGTCTGAACTGTGCGATGGTGTGGGAACCTCAATATTTTCAGTTAAGTAATGGGGGTAAAACAGTTCAAATAATAAAGCAGGATAATACGGAAGATTGGGTAATGGAAGATGAGTATAAGCTACCGATTCACCTACCAAAAACGAATGTAAAGTTAACGAATATGAAAAATGAAGATACACCTACTGATGAAGATAGTTACTGGGAAGCTTTTGACTTATTCGGTTCGGAATATGTATGTAGATTATTAGGGGCACCATTATATGAAGATCTTCCAGAAGATTTGGCATGCCCAAGTTGTTCAGAAGCGATGATGTATGTTGCTACAATTACACAAGACCTTGAAAAACGGGAACTTATTTCAGTAGTTGATTTTCAGTTTGGGGAAATGAATATATATTATTATTTATGTAAAGAGTGTTCCGTTATGAAAACTGAAATACAAAGTACATAATAAAAATAAGACTGACTCATTCTGTCAGTCTTATTTTTGTTTTGTAACCTCATTAAGAATCGCATGAAATATGTCTTTTTGTGTGAAATTATCTGTAAAAACAGTTTCTCTATCTACTTCAATTGTATCGTGAGGATTATACCATTTACTCAATAAATCCTCTCCAAACTCAAGTCGTTTTTCTCTAGTATTATGCCGTCTAATCGTTTCTTCGAGAGATAAATCGAAGTAATATGTATACGCGTTTCCTTCAAAATAATATATCAATTCTTTTAACATATCTCCATATCTACGACTGTTTAATATACCTTCTAAAATGACAAATTCACATTTTCCTTTTCCGTACTTCGTAATTTCAAATAGTAAATCATGAGATAAGTTACCCATTGTGTCGTGCACTTTTAGCATATCCCTGCGCACAACGTCTTGTGAGACTAGAAGTGTTCCTTGCCCGAAATGTTCTTGCAGTTCCTTTGCGATTGTTGTTTTGCCACTTGCGGAGTTTCCTCGAAGAATAATTAATGTTGATTTCAAAGTCTCATCTCCAAAATGTTTTAGTTTTTTTAGGTCTTGCTACAAAAGAACTTCATTATGGGAAACATTCTTTTAGTTAAGTAATAGTTTATGATACTCAGTATAAGTTGAACAGAATAATTTCTTATTGTGGGATTATGCAAGTAAAGCTGGTTTAAAAATTTACTATCCGCATATAGAAAAGTTATTATAAGAGTAACTAATAAGGAGGTGACCTATGTTATTCCAAAAGGGACAATTATTAGTTAGATCCGTAATAAAAAACGATGCACCTATCATTTCTAAATGGTTAAAAGACCCAGAAGTCCTACAGTATTACGAAGGAAGAGATAATCCGCAATCTGTAGAAAAGGTACTTGAACATTTTATACATCATCCAAACAGTAATGAAAAAAGATGTTTAATAGAATTCGATGAAGTGCCGATCGGTTACATTCAAATGTACGCAGTTGATTCTGAATGGAAAGCGTTATATGGATATGAAGAATCGCGTAATGTATGGGGGATGGATCAATTTATCGGAGAACCGACCTTTTGGGGAAAGGGAATTGGAACAAAACTCGTTCAAGCAGCAATTACATACATTATGAAAGAAGAGGGTGCAGAAACAATTGCAATGGACCCCAAAGTAAATAACGAACGTGCGATAAAGTGTTATGAAAAATGCGGATTTAAAAAAGTGAAGATTTTAAAGGAACATGAACTGCATGAGGCGAAATTAGAAGATTGTTGGATGATGGAATATAAATAATTATAATGAATATGCAATGGCTTATACAAACAAGGGGAGCTGTGTGAAATGAAAAAGGCATTACTAGTTATTGATGTGCAAGCGGGTATGTATACAGCAGGAATCCCAGTACATAATGGGGAAAAGTTTTTAGAAACGTTGCAAGAACTTATTGGGGAATGTCGTTCGAATGGTATTCCGGTTATTTATGTACAACATAACGGGCCGAAAGATCATCCGTTAGAAAAAGATACAGATGGCTGGAAAGTACATGCGGCGATTGCACCGCAAGAAGGGGATCTTGTCGTTGAAAAGACGACTCCAGATTCATTCTATAAGACAAACTTAAACGAAGTGTTACAAGGAAAAGGCATTGAGCGTGTTATTATTTCAGGAATGCAAACAGAGTACTGTGTGGATACGACAACGCGCAGAGCGTTTAGTGAAGGGTATAAAGTAACATTAGTGAGTGATGCGCATAGTACGTTTGATACAGATGTATTGCGTGCTGAAGATATTGTAAAGCATCATAATGTTGTGTTTGGATCATTTGCGGATGTTGTTGCATTGAAAGATCTAAAAGTAGAAGCGTAAGTATTGAAGTGGCTGTCTCTAAATGGGGGCAGCTTTTTTATTTGAGGATAGGTCGTCAAACATTGTCGATAAATCGATATTCTTTGTAGAATCGTTGATATAATTAGAGTTACGATAGATATATTCAAAAAATCGTTAATATAATTTCATTCGCCGTATTGATATTACAAAAAATAAAAAGGAGCGCCACATCGTCAAAAATTCGAATGATGAGACAGCTCCTTTTTTGCACCAGTAATTATGGCTTTATTTCTTCTTATCTTTATCCAACACATTCTGTTCTTCAGCAAACTCCGTACCATATGCAAACCGGCGATTAATTCGAATGTTATCATTGTTATGTCTTGTGTGGGAATTAGAAAAGCGATGGACGATTACTTCTGATAATGTAAAGACGATGGCAGAAAGGATACTACCCCATGCAATTTGCATGTAGTTGTCTAATAAAATATTACCGAAAATCCAAACGCTTAAATACGTAAGTAAGAAATCCGTCATAATGGCAGCGGAATTGCCAATTCGATTTAAAATAATTTTATCAACAAACATATAAGAAACGATTGTGACGAAGAGACTAAAAGAAATGATTTGGACGAGCGTTGCTGGGAAAAATAGAGCTAGTCCGATACTAAAAGCGATGATGCATGATATAAATTTAATAAGTATTACAGTAATATCACTCAATATTTACACCTCCCATTTATACATAGTTTTACAATAAATTCAGGAGTTCATACATTGTAAGTGTTTAAATTAGATAAAACTTTATCACGTCGAAATTTTATCTAAATATTAAAAAAACATTCAAAAAATGTTATAGTGAAATGAGAGCGTATGACATTTTTAGGTAAGGGGGAATCCGGGATGTGGATTACTTCAGAAGTAGAAATTCCAGATGAGTTAATCGATCACCTTGAACAAGGGAAGTTAGTATTATTCGTTGGAGCAGGAGTTTCTATGAAGGGGAAATCAAACTTACCGAATTTCGATGATTTAGTTGATGAAATTTCGAAAGCTTTATATGTCGAAAGGCGTGAGATGACAGAACCCCACGATTATTATCTCGGTAAAATTGCGAAAACGAAAGATGTGCATCAAGTTGCAAGAGACCTCGTTAATATAGAAAAATCAAAACCAAATCCATTACACTATGCGATTCCAAGGCTGTTTCCGTTAGCTGCGGATGTTCGAATTGTAACGACAAACTTTGATCAACATTTTACGTCTGTAATTACAGAAATGAATAGAGAGCTGAATATTTATTATGCACCTGCTTTACCGACAGGGAGAGCGTTTAAAGGGTTGGCTTACATACATGGGAATATAGAACAAGAGAAAGAAGCTTTAATTTTAACGGATGGTGATTTTGGAAGGGCTTACTTAACAGAAGGATGGGCGAGACGATTTTTAGTTGATTTATTTTCAAATTACACTGTTTTATTCGTTGGGTATAGTCATAATGATCCTGTAATGAAATATTTAGCAACAGGCTTACCACCGAGTACAAGGCGTTATGCTTTCGTCGCACAAGGTGATAATACATATCATTGGGAGCATTTAGGGATAAGACCGATTGTGTATCCGAATAAAGCAAATAATCATCAGGCACTTGTGAAAGCGGTGAAGCGGTGGGCGGAATTAATGGGGGATAATTATATTACGAAAAGAATGCGTATTCGTGATATTGTAACCGTTCCTCCATCAGTAGAGCAGGAGCAATTATCCTATATAAAACAGTCAATAAAAAAAATTGAAACCGTTCGGTACTTCGTTGAATTTGCTCGTGATTATGAATGGGTGGAATGGCTTGAAGCAGAAGGGAAATTAAGAAACTTATTTCTGCTTACAGCAAATTATGATGAAGTAGATGAATTGCTTGCGGAATGGTTAGTGGAGCAATTTCTATTTAGTCATCAAAAAGAACTATTTCAATTGATTTTTAAAAATTATTCTAAAATATCCCCGTTATGGTGGCGAACAATTTGTACTTACTTAAACGAAACGAAAGAAGCGATGGACCCTTTGTTGTTTGCAAGATGGACATTACTTTTATTAGAAACAGCAGAGAAAGATAGTAGCTCTATTGAAATGATCACATATTTATTGCAAAAATGTTCTTTCCCTGAGCATAAAGAAATTGGCTTGTTGCTATTAACGTTTATTTTAGACGGGAAACTTAAACTGAAGCGTGTAAGAAGATGGGGAAATGATACGCAAGAGTCGATTGAACTCGAGGAATCGAGTCGTATACCAATGTCTATTTTTTCACATGTGGAGCAAATTTGGAAAGAGAAAATGAGACCACATATCGCTTACTACGCAAATCCAATTATGGTTATGGGATTAGAAAAGATACAACTATTGTCATTAAGACAACATGCACTGAAAAAAAGAGATAGAGAAATTTCAGTGCAGGAGTTACAGCAAAATGATTTTACATTTTTAATTCAAATTGTAAAAGAGTGTCTTACATATTTAGGTGAAAACAATGAGAAAAAAGCAAATTATTATATTACAGAAATGATAGAAACAGATAGTGTACTTCAAAAACGAATTGCGATTGAAGCAATGATTAATAATGTATTCGTTACAGCGGATGACAAACTGAAGTGGTTGTTACATGCAGATGTTCTTTTAGATTTCACATGTAAACATGAAGTGTTTCAACTTTTAAAGAATTATTACACAGATGCTTTAGAGGAAACGAAAGAAGAAGTAATTCAACATGTATTAGAGTATCTTGCAGAAGAGAGGGCGTTTGATGCTTGTCTTGTATTAGACTTACTATTCACGTGTGATCCGAATAGTGAGTGTACGGCGGAAGGATATGAGCTAATGAAACAGAAACACCCTCATTTTTCTTCAGATCAATACAGTGTTCCAAAGAAAGAGGAAAATGAACAACGTATTACATGCAATGTAACAGCTGATGGGTTACTGCAGCTGAAAGACGATGAAATAATGGAGCAAGTTCGGCAATTTTCAAGAGATGGTGTTTTTGAGCAACGTCATTTTTCAGAGATGTTATCAAAAGCGTGTAAATTGAATGTAGAGTGGAGTATTTCGTTTGCTTATCAACTAGTAGGCGTGCACGAAATTAGTAATGAAGTATGGTTTGTGTGTATTAGAGAGTGGCGAAATAACAGAAATTTGACGAATGAACAAATTCAAAAGATTATACCGTTATTGCAGAAGTTTGTTAGAAATACTGCTTTTCATTGGTTAATTAGTAATTTTCTATATGAAATTAGTAATCGATTAGAAGAGTTAGATGAAAATAGTATACGGATTGTAAAACGTTTTTCTTTTTCTGTACTTCCACAAGTTATGAGAGGGGAATCGGATTTTAAGATTGGAAAACAAGAGTTTTACAATGAATCTATTCAGCATCCTGTTGGGAAGATGACTGCTGTATTACTAAAACTGTTAGCATATGATCATTTATACGATCGCAACGTGTATGAATATTTATTTTTATTTGAGGAGCAGGTAAGGGTTACTTCGGAAAGAAAGAACTTTATGTTTGCTCGTTTAACAGCAGATATTACGTTTTTATACCATATTGAGAAGCAATGGTGTCGAAAAAATTTATTACCTTACTTAGATTTAAAGAAAGAAAGTGAGCTTACGAAATATGCGTGGGCGGGATTATGTTATACGCAAATTAATGTACCTTTGTTTACAGAAATAAGGCGATATATTAAGTATGCGGTAGAACATTTAGAGGCACTACATCCATATACGAGAGAAGCATTTTTAAAATGGCTTAGCTTTGTATTTATTAAATGCGTATTATATTGGGAGCAAAAAACAGATTGGTTATATCCACTTTTGATGCAAGAAAACGAAGAAAATAAAATTAAATTTATGCAGTATTTATTCTACTACGTAAAAACGTTAAGTGGTAAGGAACAACAAAAATTTTGGACAGCGTGGCTTAGTGTGTTTTTAAGAGAACGTCCGAAAATGGGCGTAATATCAACGAGAGAATACATGATGCTTTTACGTATTGTTTTATGCATGGATGAGGTTTTAGAAAAAGGACTAAATATTATTTCGAGTAAATTTCAAGGTGTGGAAGGACAATGTAATCAAGAAGAAATGAAACAGTTGTTTATAGAGATACTTGAAAAGAAAGAGAGTTTGAAAGCGTATAAAGAATTGTATGCAAATGTGTTTTTCACTTTACTTCAGACGTGTCAAGAAGCCGATTTACTTGAAAGTGAAATTATACAAATAAAAGAACTATTAACCAAGTATGGAGTAGAAAGACATGTATTAAATTTAATAGAAAATGAGATAATTCGTATCGGAATTGTAACGGAGAATTTACAAGAGGAATCATAGGGCGAAAACGGATTTTTAAAAAATAAATAAAAAGTTGTTGACAGTGTTTTGAAAAGCGTTCTATAATACGAATCATACTTATTCAATTTCAAAAACATTTGAATAAACAAAGTGCAATGAAGAGATCACAGTAGTGGTTAGTCTTACTGTAACAGAGAGCTGGTGGTTGGTGTGAACCAGTACAGAGATAATCATGAATTACAGTCTTGGAGCATCTTTTTCGTAGTAAAGATAGTATTGTCTTTATGAAGGGAAAGACGGTCAGATGATCGTTAACAATGAAGAGAGGTAGACGAAAGAAGTCTACAACTAGGGTGGTACCGCGATAAATATCGTCCCTACTGATTGGATCAGTAGGGATTTTTTGTACAAAAAAAGTGATTTTTAACTAGTAGATAGTGTCTTTATGGTAATTATTAGTTTAAAATAAGAAGAGGTATCGATTCCACTTTAAATTTGTATAATTTATCAGTTCAGAAAATAGAGAATTTTACATTCTCTTACTATACTTTTAAAACATTAGAGGAGGATTTCCAAATGGCAAATCATGAATTAGATCAATTACGTAAACAGGTAGATGAAATTAACTTACAACTATTACACCTTTTAAACAAACGCGGTGAAATCGTTCAAAAAATTGGAGAGCAAAAACAAGTACAAGGTACGAAACGCTTCGATCCAGTACGTGAGCGTGAAGTGCTTGATATGATCGCAGAGCATAACGAAGGACCATTCGAAACGTCAACGGTTCAACATATTTTCAAAACGATTTTCAAAGCAAGCTTAGAATTACAAGAAGATGATAACCGTAAAGCATTACTAGTTTCACGTAAAAAGAAAAAAGAAAATACAATTGTTAATGTTAAAGGTGAATTGATTGGAAACGGAACACAAACGTTCATTATGGGACCTTGTGCGGTAGAAAGTTTAGAGCAAGTTCGCCAAGTAGGGCAAGCGATGAAAGATCAAGGACTTAAATTAATGCGCGGCGGTGCTTTCAAACCGAGAACATCTCCATACGATTTCCAAGGTTTAGGAGTAGAAGGTTTACAAATTTTACGCCAAGTAGCAGATGAGTTCGACTTAGCGATTATTAGTGAAATTTTAAATCCGAATGACGTAGAAATGGCGCTAGAATACGTTGATGTAATTCAAGTTGGAGCACGTAACATGCAAAACTTCGATTTACTACGAGCTGTAGGTAAAGTTAATAAGCCAGTATTACTAAAACGTGGATTAGCAGCAACAATTGATGAGTTCATTAATGCAGCGGAATACATTATTGCACAAGGTAATGACCAAATTATTCTTTGTGAGCGCGGTATTCGCACATACGAAAGAGCGACACGTAACACATTAGATATTTCAGCAGTACCGATTTTAAAGAAAGAAACACATTTACCAGTTATCGTAGACGTAACGCATTCAACAGGGCGTAGAGATTTATTATTACCAACAGCAAAAGCGGCACTTGCAATTGGAGCAGATGCAGTAATGGCGGAAGTACATCCGGACCCAGCAGTTGCGTTATCAGATTCTGCGCAACAAATGGATATTCCAGAATTCCATAGATTCATGGATGAGTTAAAAGGTTTCAAAAATAAATTATCTTAATTCCATATCATATATGCACTGAAGAGGAAACAGTAGTGCTTATCTCACTGTTAAAGAGAGCTGATGGTCGGTGTGAATCAGTACAAAGGTAAGCATGAATTACAGCCTTGGAGCATCTTTCCCGCCAACTTTTGAAGGGAAAGACGGTCAAACGATCGTTAAAGCAGAAGAGAGGTAGACGAAATAAGTCTACAACTAGGGTGGTACCGCGATAAACATCGTCCCTACTGAGCGCTCAGTAGGGACTTTTTTGTACAAAAAAATAATAAAGGGGTAAGAGAAATGAGATACATTACAGCTGGAGAATCACATGGTCCGCAGTTAACAGTTATTTTAGAAGGTGTACCAGCAGGTTTAACATTAACAGCGGAACATATTAATAAAGAATTATTAAGAAGACAAAAAGGGCATGGGCGCGGAAGACGCATGCAAATTGAAACAGATACAGTTGAAATTGTAAGTGGTGTACGTCACGGGATGACACTCGGTTCACCGATTACGTTAATCGTAAAAAATGATGATTTCAAACATTGGACGAAAGTAATGGGCGCAGAACCAATTTCAGAGCAAGAAAGTAAAGAAATGAAGCGTACGATTACAAAACCGCGTCCAGGACATGCGGATTTAAACGGGGCAATTAAATACGGTCATCGTGATATAAGAAACGTATTAGAGCGCTCTTCTGCAAGAGAAACGACTGTTAGAGTTGCGGCTGGTGCAGTTGCGAAACAAATTTTGAAAGAACTAGGTGTGGAAATCGCAGGACATGTTCTTGAAATTGGCGGAGTAAAAGCGAAGCCTATTACTCACTTGCCGATAGAAGAAATTCAAACGATTACTGAAAACTCACCTGTTCGATGTTTAGATAAAGAAGTAGAACAAGAGATGATGGATGCGATTGATGATGCGAAAAGCAGCGGAGATTCAATCGGTGGTATTGTTGAAGTAATTGCAGAAGGTATGCCAATTGGAGTTGGTAGCTACGTCCATTACGACCGTAAATTAGATGCAAAACTTGCCGGTGCTATTATGAGCGTGAATGCATTTAAAGGTGCTGAAATCGGAATTGGTTTTGAAGCGGCAAGACAGCCGGGAAGTAAAGTGCACGATGAAATTATGTGGGATGAAGAGAAAGGATACACGAGAAAAACAAATAATGCGGGTGGTTTAGAAGGCGGTATGACAACAGGTATGCCAATTGTAGTAAGAGGTGTAATGAAGCCAATTCCTACATTATATAAACCGTTAGCAAGCGTAGATATTGATACGAAAGAAGCGTTCCAAGCGAGTATTGAAAGATCTGATAGCTGTGCAGTACCTGCAGCCGGTGTTGTAGCTGAAGCTGTTGTTGCGTGGGAACTTGCAGATGCACTAGTCGAACAATTCGGAAAAGACCGCATGGAATTACTAAAGCAAAACATTACGCAACATAACAAATACGCAAAAGAATTTTAATGAAAAGGCGGGGTTAACATGCGAGTAAAAGATCAACTATCATCATTACAACCGTATAAACCAGGTAAATCACCAGAGCAAATGAAAGAAGTATACGGGAATCATTCATTTGTTAAGTTAGCATCAAATGAAAATCCATTTGGCTGTTCACCTCGTGTTTTAGGAGAATTACAAAAATCGTGGCAGGAACATGCATTGTATCCAGATGGCGGAGCTACAACGCTCCGTCAAACGATTGCAGAGAAATTACAAGTGAAAATGGAACAAGTGCTTTGTGGTAGTGGGCTCGATGAAGTCATTCAAATTATAAGCCGTGCAGTGCTCAGAGCAGGAGATAACATTGTTACTGCGGGTGCAACATTCCCTCAATATCGCCATCATGCGGTTATTGAAGGATGTAAAGTGAAAGAAGTTCCTTTAAATAACGGTGTATATGATCTAGACGAAGTTTCTTCAGCAATTGATGAACATACAAAAATCGTTTGGATTTGTAATCCGAATAATCCGACAGGCACATATGTTAATGAGCAAAAATTGACTCAATTTATTGAAGGTATTAGTGAAAATACGTTAATTGTCATTGATGAAGCGTACTATGAATACGTAACAGCAAAAGATTTTCCAGAGATATTACCACTTCTGGAAAAGCATAAAAACATTCTTGTACTTAGAACATTTTCTAAAGCATACGGATTAGCTTCTTTCCGCGTCGGATATGCAATTGGGCAGGAAGAGTTAATTGAGAAATTAAATGTTGTCCGTTTGCCATTTAACGTATCTTCATTAGCTCAAAAAGCGGCAACGATTGCCTTTAGTGATGAAGCGTTTATTGAGGAAATAGTACGTGTTAATAAAGAGGGATTACACCAGTACGAAAGTTTTTGTACAGAAAATGAAATCCCGTTTTATCCGTCGCAAACGAACTTTATCTTCTTACCAGTAGATGATGCTGGAGAAATTTATGAATCTTGCGCGCACGCTGGTTTTATTATTCGTCCGTTTCCAAATGGCGTGCGTATTACAATTGGAACAAGGGAACAAAATGAGGGAGTGATTTCAGTGTTAAAACAACACTTTGAAAATAAAAAAAGTAAGTCTCGAGATGAGGCAAATGTGTAAAAAGGTAGTATTAATTGGAACAGGATTAATAGGAGGCTCACTTGCATTAGCGATAAAAAAAGAGCACGATGTAACGATTACCGGCTATGACATATTTAAAGAGCAAGTAGAGCGCGCAAAAGAATTACATGTAGTTGATGAAGTAGCAGTAGATTTACAGAGTGCATGTGAGGAGGCACATTTAATTGTTTTTGCCTCTCCAGTTGAAGAAACGAAAAAGTTATTACACAAACTTGCATCATTTCATTTACGAGAAGATGTTATTGTTACCGATGTAGGAAGTACGAAAGGGACAATTATGAATGAAGCGGAAGCTTTATTATCAAAGAAAGTTTCTTTTATCGGTGGACATCCGATGGCAGGTTCTCATAAAACTGGTGTCGAAAGTGCAAAGGCGCACCTTTTCGAAAACGCATTTTACATTTTAACGCCAATGAATCACGTGCAGGCTGATCAAGTAGATGAGCTAAAAGAATGGCTAAAAGGAACCGGATCGCATTTTCTCGTTTTAAATACAAAAGAACACGATTATGTAACTGGCATTGTTAGTCATTTTCCGCATCTTATCGCAGCAGGATTAGTAAAACAAGTTGAGAAACATGCAGGGGATAACCCGCTTATTCATCAACTGGCGGCAGGTGGATTTAAAGATATAACACGCATTGCATCAAGTAGTCCGAAAATGTGGAGTGATATCGTAAAACAAAATCGCGGTCATTTATTGGAACTATTAGAAGAATGGATCTCAGAAATGGAAGAGTTATATAAGACGGTTTCTAAAGGAGATGCAGGAGAAATACAAAGCTATTTTGCAGATGCGAAAGAATACCGTGACTCTTTACCAGTGCGAAAGAGAGGCGCAATTCCTGCCTATCACGACTTATACGTCGATGTTTTAGATAAAGTAGGGGCATTAGCTCATATTACGAGTATTTTAGCAGAAGAAGAAATTAGCATTACAAACTTGCAAATATTAGAAGCGCGCGAAGGATTGCTTGGGGTGCTTAGAATTAGCTTCCAAAGAGAAGAAGACCGCATGCAGGCAAAGCTGGCGCTAGGAAAAGAAGAATACCAAACGTATGAAACAATTTAAAAAAGAAGGTGAGAACGTGAAGGGAACAAAAATACAACCTGTAACTAATGGATTGAATGGAACAATTACAATCCCAGGTGATAAATCAATTTCGCATCGCGCTGTCATGTTTGGCGCAATTGCAGATGGAAAAACAACAATTAAAGGATTTCTTCCTGGTGCGGATTGTTTAAGTACGATTTCTTGTTTTAAAGAAATGGGAGTAGAGATTACGCAAAATGAAGACGAAGTTACGGTAATTGGAAAAGGATTAGAAGGTTTGCAAGAACCAAAAGCTGTATTAGATGTTGGTAATTCTGGTACAACGATCCGATTAATGTCAGGAATACTTGCAAACACACCATTCTTTTCTTGCGTGCAAGGTGATGCTTCAATTGCGAAGAGACCGATGCAGCGTGTAACAAATCCACTAAAGCAAATGGGCGCAAAAATTGATGGTCGAGAAGAAGGAACGTTTACGCCGCTAACAATACGCGGAGGAGATTTAAAAGCGATCCAATATGCTTCACCTGTCGCAAGCGCGCAAGTGAAATCAGCTATTTTACTTGCAGGTCTTCGTGCTGAAGGTGTAACAACTGTTACAGAACCTCACGTTTCGCGTGATCATACAGAAAGAATGCTTGAGGCGTTTGGCGTTACAGTAACTCGCGAAGGGAAAACTGTAAAACTAGCTGGTGGACAAAATCTAAAAGGAACAGACGTTCAAGTTCCGGGTGATGTATCATCTGCGGCATTTTTCTTAGTAGCAGGTGCAATTATTCCAAATAGTAAACTGTTATTACAAAATGTAGGAATGAATCCGACTCGTACAGGTATTATTGATGTTCTTGAGAAAATGGGGGCTACGTTTACTGTAGAGCCAATTAACGAAGGTGCATCAGAGCCAGCTGCAAACATTACAATTGAAACATCGTCACTGAAAGGAATCGAAATCGGCGGGGATATTATTCCGAGACTAATCGATGAAATTCCAATTATCGCCTTAGCAGCAACACAAGCAGACGGAATTACAGTCATTAAAGATGCACACGAGCTAAAAGTGAAAGAAACAAATCGTATCGATACAGTCGTTGCTGAATTAACGAAACTAGGAGCTCGCATAGAAGCAACTGATGATGGAATGATTATTTACGGTAAATCGAAGCTAAAAGGAAATACAGTACATAGTCACGGTGATCATCGCATTGGAATGATGCTTGCAATTGCTGGCTGTATAGCCGAAGGAGAAACAACAATTGAAGATGCAGAAGCGGTAGGTGTATCGTATCCTACATTTTTTGAAGAGCTTCAAACGTTAGCTAAATAAATTGATGAGAAGCAGATGCGTAATGTATCTGCTTTTTTATGTTAGATTGTTTCTAAATCGATATCTTTTGTTGAAACATCCTCATAATTTCACTTACCAAACTGTAATAGTAAGAATTATGGTACAATTCGAACAGAGGATGGAGGAGAAATATATGAACGTTATACAATTAAAAGAAGATAAGTTTAGAGAAGCATTACGTTTATCAGAATATGCTTTTCAATATAAAGCAAATGAAGAATGGGCAGAGCAGAAAATTACACGAATGAAAGAAAGCCATCAAATATACGGCATTATGGAGGGCGAAGAAGTAGCCGCAAAACTTCATCTTATACCGTTTCATATTTACATAGGAAAAGAAAAGTTTAAAATGAGCGGTGTTGCAGGGGTAGCGACGTATCCAGAGTATAGAAGAAGTGGGTATGTAAAAGAGTTACTTCAGCATTCACTGCAAACGATGAAAAGAGATGGATATAGTGTATCGATGTTACATCCATTTGCAGTTTCATTTTATCGTAAATACGGCTGGGAACTTTGTGCGAATCGAATCGTATGTCAGATGACAAAGAACGATTTAACAATAAAAAAGCAAGTGAATGGTACAGTGAAACGTTTTAGTAAAGATAATCATCCAGAAGAAGTAGAGAAGCTATATGAAACATTTGCAGAACGATTTTCGGGTATGTTAGTTCGCGGACGTAAATGGTGGCTACAAGCGGTGTATCATGATTTAACATTGGCAGTTTACTATGATGAAAATAAGAATGCAGCTGGTTACATTTTATACAAAATAGAGAATTCTAAAATGACAGTAGAAGAATTTGTCCCATTACATAATGAAGCGAGAAATGGTCTTTGGAATTTCATATGTCAGCATGATTCTATGATAAAAGATCTTGAAATGATACTAAGCGAAACAGAGCCACTTCTTTACACATTACAAGAACCACGAGTAAAAGCAGAAGTAACTCCATATTTCATGGGAAGAATTGTAGATGTAGAACAGTTTTTCAAACAATATGAATGGAATGGGAGCAACGAAGAACAAGAAGTGATTTTACATATTACTGATTCATTTGCGCCGTGGAATAACGTAACGGTCCGACTTATAAATAATGAAATAACAATCATTAAAGAAGAAACAGCAAAAGAAAAAGGGATTCAAATGGATATTAACGCGTTATCTACTATTATATTTGGTTATAAACGTCCGTTAGAATTAAATGAATTAGAGTTAATAAGCGGAAACGAAGAGGAGATACGTGCATTTGAGAATTTAGTGCCCGTGCGTAAGCCGTTTATTTATGATTTCTTTTAATTTTGTAAAGCTTTGTGCGGCATACTAATGTGTAAATAGAAATGTACTATAACTAAACATAATTAGTTATAGTACATTTCTGCTTTTAACGAAGCATTAACCACTTGACTTTTAATCCATGTAATTTATAATTAAAAACGGAATGAATTTTCATTCCTGAAAATTGAGGTGAGCAAAATGGCTAAAAATAAACAAGAGGATATTTTTGATGCTGCTATAAAACTTTTCGCAGAGCGTGGTTACGATGGTACGACAATTCCGATGATTGCTGAAAAAGCAAATGTTGGCGCTGGTACTATTTATCGCTATTTTGAAAATAAAGAGGCACTCGTTAACTCACTATTTTCAAAGAGCATGTTGCAATTATCTGAAATACTAAAAACTGATTTTCCTGTTGAAGCAAATATTCGTGAACAGTTTAGTCATATTTATAACCGTTTATTTGAATTTGCGAGAAACAATGTGGATGCTTTTCTTTTTACAAATTCTCACTGTGATAGTTATTTTCTTGATGAACAGAGTAACAAAATATTTGACGATTTTATAGGCTTCTTTATGAATATTATAGAAGATGGAATCGCAAAAGGTTTGCTCCGTCCATTGCCTCCAGTTGCTTTAATTATTATTGTATATCAACCGCTAGAAAAATTAACTAAAGTAATGGCAACAGGGCAATTAGAATACTCAAAAGAATTAGTAAAAGAATTGGAAGAAAGCTCTTGGAATGCTATTAGAATCATTTGATTCTATAGCTCTATAAGGATAGGAATGAACATTCATTCCGAAATAGATATATAAAATGAGAACAGGAGATGATATATCCGTACAACTAAAGGAATGAATATTCATTCCGATAGAGGTAGGTAAATAGATTTAAAAATAATTTAATAGAATAATAGGAATGAACGTTCATTCCGAATGCAACATGAAATTCTAAAAGTAGGAGATGATTCATATGAGCAAATTAAAAAGTTGGAGAAGTTTATCTTTTCTATTATGGGTAGTTATTACTATTACAATGGTCGTAACGATGCCTAATATGGATAAGTTAGTGAAAGAAAAAGGGCAAATTACGATTCCTAATACAGAACAAAGTAGTATTGCTGACAAGATGATAAAAGAGATGGATAAAGAAGGTGTTGAAAAGTACGAAATTATAGCCGTTTTTAATAGTGGTAATAAAGCAGCTTTAACTACTGAGCAAAAAGAGGAAATAACAAAAACGATCAATGCGTTACAAAGTGAAAAAGAGCAATTAGGAATTAAGGAAGTTGTTTCACATTTAGATAATAAAGACTTGGAAAAACAGTTAATTTCTAAAGACAATACGACTATTTTAACGCAAATATCGGTAGATAAAAAGCATGGTGAAATATCAAAAGTTGCAGAGGAGCTACATAAAAAAGTTAAACCGAAAGGGGTAAAAACATACTTAACAGGAAGTGACTTAATCGGAGATGATTTTCTTAAATCCTCTCAAGAGGGAGTGCAAAAGACAGAAGTTATTTCAATCATTTTCATTCTTGTAGTATTAATCATTGTATTTCGTTCACCAATTGTTCCGATCGTTTCACTTCTTACAGTTGGGGTATCGTACTTAGTTTCAATGGGAATTATTGCTCATTTGGTTGATCAATTTAATTTTCCATTTTCAAACTTTACACAAGTGTTTGTAGTTGTCGTCCTGTTTGGAGTAGGAACAGACTATAACATTTTATTATATACGAGATTTAAAGAAGAATTAAGTAAACAAGAAAATGCGTATTTAGCTACGAAAGAAACATTTAAATCAGCAGGTAAAACCGTTTTATATAGCGGAATTGCAGTACTAATCGGTTTTGCATCTCTTGCATTAGCGAGTTTTAAATTATATCAATCTACTTCAGCGGTAGCAATTGGTGTCGCAGTATTACTACTCGTATTAACAACTTTAAATCCATTTTTCATGGTGCTATTAGGAAAAGGAATGTTTTATCCAGTTAAAACATTTAAAGGACATGAGGATAGTCGTTTATGGGGATTCTTTGCGAAAAACTCGGTAGCAAGACCATTTGTTGCTTTAATTATTGTGTTTGTGATATCGATTCCTTTCGTATTAAAATATTCTAACACGCATAATTACAATGATTTATTTGAAGTAGATAATAAGTATGAATCAAAAATGGGGATTAATGTAATAGAAGAGCATTTTCCGCCTGGTTTCTCTTCACCGGGTACGCTAGTTATTCAATCTGACAAAAAGCTAGATGAAGCGACTTCTCTACAAACTTTAGATGAACTAACTGAAAAACTTTCGAAAGTTAAAGGGGTTTCAGAAGTATATTCACCGACGCGTCCAACTGGAGATAAGATTAAAGAATTATATATAAATAAACAAGCCGGAGAATTGAATACAGGCTTAGGAGATGCAAATGGTGGTATAAAAGAAATTAATGACGGATTAACTGATGCGAAAGACAAAATGGGTGGTAATGACTCAAATAGTCTCGCAAATGTTCAAAAGTTAATTGATGGAACAAATGAGGCGAAAAATGGCGTAACAGCATTAGGAACAGCTTTAAATCAATTATCGAATGGAATAAACAATGGGGCACAAGGGGCGAAGCAAATAGAGGATGGGCTAGCATCATTAAACGGAAATATCAATGCCCTTTCAAATGCAACTTCTCAGCTTCATGCTGGGTATACTCAGTTAGAAAAAGGTTTAAGTTCGTACAATCAATATTTCGGAGGTATTTCTCAAGCGATTGATGGTGCGAAAAAAGGATATGAACAAATTGAAACGTTAATGAACAATTTCATTCAAACAAAACCAGAATTAGCAAATGATCCTAATGTGCAGCAAACATTAGGAATTACAAAAGAAGCTCAGAAGCAATTAAGTGTCCTTTCAAATGAATTAAATCAATTAGCGACGCAGCACAAAGCAGCGATGAGTTCATTTAAAGAAGCGAATCAATCGTTACTGAAAGTAGATAGTGGTTTAAAAGAAATGAACAGTGGCGTTACGCAATTACAAAAAGGGGCAACCGAGCTGAAAAACGGCTTGAACGAAGGAGCTACAGGTTCAAAACAAATTGCGAACAAATCAGGTGAGTTACAATCTGGACTAACGAAAATAAATGATGGGCAAGGTCAATTATTAACTGGACTGAAAGATTTGCAAGAAAAGATGGGGCAATTACAATCAGGCTTATCTAAAAGTACAGAAGGTTTAGGAAAAGTAAGTAACGGTCTAGGGGACGCTCAAAAATATTTAGGTGAGCTGAATGAATCGAAAAGCTCAGAGAAGTTTTATATTCCAAAAGAAGTTTTGGAGGGAGAAGACTTCCAACAAGCATTGAATACGTATATGTCACATGATAGAAAAACTGCTAAAATGACAATCATTTTAGACGTAAACCCGTATTCAAAAGAAGCGATGCCTATTATTCAAGAAATTAATAAAACGATAGACGGTACGTTAAATGGTACAGAATTAAAATCGGCGAAAAAAGCAATTGGCGGAACAACAGCTAGAAACGTTGATTTAAAAGAAGTAACCGGGCAAGATTTCTTACGTACAGCTACGATTATGTTAATTGGAATTGCGATTGTATTAATAGTGATTACCCGTTCATTATTAAACTCAATATTTATTATTGGATCATTAATATTAGCGTACTTCGCATCACTTGGTATAAGTGAACAAATTAGTGCGCATATATTACATGTAGAATCATTAAGCTGGAATGTTCCATTCTTTAGCTTCATTATGATTGTCGCTTTAGGAGTGGATTATAGCATCTTCGTAATGATGCGATACAATGAGATAGAAGGGGATTCAGTAACGAAAATTGTAAATGCATCTCGTCATATAGGAGGAGTCGTATTATCAGCGGCACTTATTTTAGGTGGGACATTTGCAGCATTAATTCCTTCAGGTGTATTAACGCTAATACAAGTAGCATTAGTTGTTGGCATTGCCCTTATATTATTAGCTTTAATTGTTATGCCAATTTTATTACCAGCTTTAATAGGGTTAATGAGTAAAATACAAAGTTATAAAAAGAAAATAATTGATAAGAAGTAATAAAAAAACTGTAGAGAGTGTGTTCTCTACAGTTTTTTATTGAAAACAGAGTGAAGAACGTTTGCGAATAAACGAAAAAAATACTTTCTAATATATGGTGAAATATAGTTAGGGAAATACGGAAAATATTCACGCCCTTTTTTGTAGTAGGAGGGATTTATGGGTAACAAACAAATCATTCGTTTATGGTATGTTAAGTTTTGGTGGGGCAATTATATTCTTGAGGTTGTGTGAATATCTTTTTGATATGAATTTGTATAGCGAAATGACCGATTCATTTATATTCACTTTTCTTTCATACATAATATCCTAATGGAATATCGTGTGTTTCCATTTGTTTTGAGTATTGTCACTAGTTACATATACCGAAAAACAAATTCATTGCTAGCACAAATCCTTATTCACTATATATGGAATTTAACTAGTATTATTTAAAATGCTGTATTAACTAGTAAATCAATGTAATAACCACACGATAAAAGCAATCAACCGTTGCTATTCATCCAGCTTCTACTATATAATAGCTATAGTCTACAATAATTGAGTCGTAATATGCGATTTTTTAAGACAATCGGTGAGAAAACGCTGAAATAAGTGGTATTAGTAGGAGGACACAAATGATTACAGTAAGTAACGTTAGTTTGCGTTTCGCGGATCGCAAATTATTTGAAGATGTTAACATAAAATTTACGCCAGGTAATTGCTACGGTTTAATTGGAGCAAACGGTGCTGGTAAATCAACATTTCTAAAGATTTTATCTGGAGAAGTTGACCAATCAACAGGTGACATACATATTACGCCAGGTGAGCGTCTAGCAGTATTAAAACAGAATCACTTCGAATATGAAGAGTTCCCTGCACTAGAAACAGTAATGATGGGTCACACACGTCTTTATAAAGTAATGCAAGAGAAAAATGCAATTTACATGAAAGAAGACTTTAGTGATGAAGATGGTATGCGTGCTGCAGAACTTGAAGGTGAGTTCGCTGAGCTAAACGGTTGGGAAGCTGAGTCAGAAGCTGCAATCCTTCTAAAAGGATTAGGTATCGGTGAAGATATTCATGATAAAAAGATGTCTGAATTAACAGGGGCAGAGAAAGTAAAAGTATTACTTGCTCAAGCTTTATTCGGTCAACCTGACATTCTATTACTAGATGAGCCTACCAACCATTTGGACTTAAAGGCGATTCAATGGTTAGAAAACTTCTTAATGAACTTTGAAAATACAGTTATCGTTGTATCCCATGACCGTCACTTCTTAAATAAAGTATGTACGCACATGGCTGATCTTGATTTCGGTAAAATTCAATTATACGTTGGTAACTATGACTTCTGGTATGAGTCAAGCCAATTAGCATTAAAACTAACTCAAGATTCTAACAAGAAAAAAGAAGAGAAAGTAAAAGAGTTACAAAACTTTATTGCACGCTTTAGCTCAAACGCATCTAAAGCGAAGCAAGCAACTTCTCGTAAAAAATTATTAGATAAAATTACATTAGATGATATTAGACCGTCATCACGTCGTTATCCGTTCGTTGGTTTCACACCAGAGCGTGAAGTAGGAAATGACTTATTAACGGTTGAAGGTATTTCTAAAACAATCGACGGAGAAAAAGTATTAGATAATGTGAACTTCACTTTAAATAAAGGTGATAAAGTTGCATTTATCGGCCGTAACGATATTGCAATGACAACATTATTTAAAATTCTTATGGGTGAAATGGAGCCAGATAGCGGTTCATTCAAATGGGGTGTAACAACATCGCAAGCTCATTTCCCAAGAGATAACTCTGAGTACTTCGAGAACAGTGATTACACTTTAATTGATTGGTTACGTCAGTTCTCTCCACAAGATGAATCAGAAAGTTTCTTACGTGGTTTCTTAGGCCGTATGCTATTCTCTGGTGAAGAAGTAAAGAAAAACGTTTCTGTTTTATCTGGAGGAGAAAAAGTTCGTTGTATGTTATCTAAAATGATGTTAAGCGGTGCAAACGTATTAACATTAGATGATCCAACGAACCATTTAGACCTTGAGTCTATTACAGCATTAAACAACGGTTTAATCACATTTAAAGGAACATTACTATTCACTTCTCATGACCATCAGTTCGTACAAACAATTGCAAACCGTATTATCGAAGTAACGCCAAACGGTGTAGTTGATAAGGTAGCAACGTATGATGAGTTCTTAGAAAATGAAGAACTTCAAAAACAAGTTGATGCAATGTACAAAGGTCAATAATGAATGATTAAAACCCCCGCTCTCTTTTATGAGAGCGGGGGTTTTGTTGAAAAGAAATACAATCTTTTCATTTAAATAAAGGGGGGACTGAAATCAATAGTTATTCGAAAATAACATTAGCAATGGTAAGAAAATTTTGAAGCGTGGATAAACCCTGAAATGATGAAGAAATGTTTTTTTACATTGGAAGGGACGAATAAAGTAACGGAAAATACTCCTGAAGTAGGAGGAAGTTAGTTATAAAGGATAAGGTTGTAGGAAAAGTGTAGTTTGAGCATTTACTTCAAACTACACTTTTTCTTATGTGAAATATGTACCAAAATTGGAGATAGATTAGTTTGCAAATGAGGGAATAAAGGATTATAGTTTGTGGAGTCATAATTAGTGGATGAGTCTTGGGAGAAAACAG
>NZ_JBALMG010000136.1:0-57073 GCF_036963225.1 Bacillus sp. JJ783
CCCTGTTGTACATTTACGCCCTGTTGTACATTTACGCCCTGTTGTACATCGATGATGAGAGAATTTATCATCATCGCACTCAAAATTACTTGGATCTTGATATAAGAAATCCTCCATCCCTGCACTTTTGATTTCTTCAACAGCTTTTCTAATATCACGTTTCATAGAAATCCTCCTTATCGTGTATTAAATTGAAAAGGTATTCTTTTTCCTTAACATGATATGAGATACGGTTTCTTTCTGAACAGGACAAGAGTGTAATTTTATATAAATGGATGATAGCGGATGTATGGACAAGGCGTGGTGCATACATTGAATGAAGAGAACTGAGAAGGGATGAGAAAACATGCTGCCTTCATATGATTTTTTTGTTCATCCAATGTACTTAGTGGAATTGAAAAAAGACATTTGGTCAGATAGTCCAGTGCCAGCAAAATTAACTTATGGAAAAAAGAAGTATGACATTGATATTGTCTACCGTGGTGCTCATATTCGTGAATTTGAGAAAAAATCTTATCATGTTAAGTTTTATAAGCCAAAAAAATTTCAAGGGGTGAAGGAATTTCATTTAAACTCTGAATTTATGGATCCATCTCTTATTCGTAACAAATTATCACTAGACTTTTTTAATGATATTGGGGTACTTTCACCGAAGTCACAGCACGTATTTATAAAAATAAATGGTCAAATCCAAGGCGTATATTTACAGTTAGAATCGGTTGATGAAAACTTTTTGAAAAGTAGAGGGTTGCCGAGTGGTTCTATTTATTATGCGATAGATGATGACGCGAATTTTTCTTTAATGAGTGAGAGAGATAAAGATGTTAAAACTGAGCTTTTTGCAGGGTATGAATTTAAATGTTCGAATAAAAATAGTGAAGAGCAACTGAGTGAATTCGTTTTTCAAGCAAATACACTATCGAGGGATGATTATGAAAAAGAAATTGGGAAATACCTTCATGTTGATAAATATTTACGCTGGTTAGCTGGCGTTATTTTGACTCAAAACTTTGATGGTTTTGTTCATAACTATGCACTGTATCATAACGATGAAACAAATTTATTTGAGGTCATCCCGTGGGATTACGATGCGACTTGGGGGCGTGATGTACAAGGGAGACCGCTTAATCATGAGTACATTCGCATTAAAGGATATAATACGTTAAGTGCAAGTTTGTTAGATATACCTGTTTTTAGAAAGCAATATCGAAATATATTAGAAGAAATTTTAGAATTACAATTTACAGAATCCTTTATAAAACCAAAAGTAGAAGGCATGTGCGAATCCATTCGTCCATATTTACTTCAGGATCCATATATGAAAGAGAAAATAGAAGTTTTTAATCAAGAGGCTGAGATGATTTTTCAATATATAAATAAAAGAAGCAACTATATACAAGAACATCTTCATGAATTGGGATGATTTTGAAGGAGATTGAAACATTATCAATCTCTTTTTTTGTATACTAAAGATGGAGAAATAAAAAAGCGAAATAATATTTAGTAGAATGAAGTTGATTAAGAATGGAGTTGTGTAGATATGACGGTTAAATGGATTGATTGGGTAAAACAAATACAATCAATAGCACAAGCAGGTTTAACGTACTCCAAAGATGTGTATGATCTAGAGCGTTTCCAACAATTACGAGACATTTCAATTGCGATGATGTCACATTACACAAAAACAGATTGGGAAGTAGTAGAGAATTTATTTGCAAGTGAGACAGGCTATCAAACACCTAAAGTTGATATACGGGCAGTTATTTTTCAGAATGAAAAATTATTATTTGTGAAAGAAAAAAGTGATGGAAAATGGGCATTGCCAGGTGGATGGGCCGATATTGGTTATACGCCAACAGAAGTCGCAGTAAAAGAAGTATTAGAAGAGACAGGTTATAAAGTAGATCATTTTAGGCTACTAGCAATATTCGATAAAGAAAAACATCAACCATCTCCATCAGCAACCCATATATATAAGGTTTTTATAGGTTGCGAGATTGTTGGTGGAGAAAAGAAACTAAGTATTGAAACAGAGGATATAGATTTTTTTAGTGAAAATGAAATACCTGATTTATCAATCGCTAGAAATACAGAATGGCAGATTAAAGAAATGTTTGCGTTTATGAAGGATCGAAATAAGGAAAAGATACTTGATTAATTAAATGAATCAAGTATCTTTTTAGGGTATATTGATGAAGGGTTGTACATGTTCTTGTAACAAAAAAGAGTATAGTGTAGTCCTCTTTAAAGTCTATGAGTTAGGTGAAGAGATTCACATGATTATATTGGCAGATGGCAATCTTTATGTGATAATGGAATGGTATGTGAAGAAAAAAGGAGATAGAAAAGAATATGTTAGCGAATATAATAGATCAGTTATTACAATTCTTTGCAAGTCTAGGATACTTCGGAGTAGCGCTAGGTTTAATGATTGAAATTATCCCAAGTGAGATTGTACTTTCGTATGCTGGATTTTTAGTGGCAGAAGGGAAAATTAGTTTTGTCGGAGCTGTTATTGCCGGAACAATCGGTGGTACTTTAGCGCAAATCTTTTTATACTGGCTTGGATACTACGGAGGGCGTCCGGTTGTTGAAAAATACGGGAAATATCTGCTTATTAATAAGCATCATCTAGATATTGCAGAAAATTGGTTTAAAAGATACGGGGCGGGTGTAATATTCTCTGCACGCTTTATTCCTGTTGTACGTCATGCTATCTCTATTCCTGCAGGACTAGCTAAGATGCCGTTAAAGCTCTTTACACTGTATACAGTAGTAGCGATTATTCCATGGTCAATTCTTTTTATATACTTAGGAGAAAAGCTTGGTGGAAATTGGCGACATATTAAAGAGTATGCATCTGATTACACACATTACATAATTATAGGTGCGGTTTTCTTTATTGCTCTTTACTTCGGTTTAAAGCTTTTGAAAAAGAGAAAAACAACGCATTAAAGTCAATGATTTTTCATTGGCTTTTTTTAATTGTTTTGGTTCTAAAAAAAAGGAGTTGTCCATAATGTGTAATAATAAAGCGTAGCGGGGGAATGTGATGAAAGGATCACCGTTTTTACGTGGAACGATATTTTTAACGATGGCAACGATGATATCTAAAATGTTAGGGTTCATATATGTTATACCATTTACAGCAATGGTAGGTACGAGTGGGTACGTATTATATACGTATGCATACCGTCCTTATACAATTATGCTTAGTATTGCAACGATGGGATTGCCACTTGCCGTTTCGAAAATGGTATCAAAATATGATCAACTCAATGATTATCATACGGTTAAAAGAGTATTAAAGAGTGGTATCGTTTTTATGTTTATAATGGGAGTTATTTCATGTTTTACACTATATATATTAGCTCCACATTTAGCTAAACTTGTAATTGATGGAAATGATCAAACCGGGAATAGTATAACGGAGGTCACTAATAACATTCAAATTGTAAGTTTTGCGCTAATACTTGTACCAGTAATGAGTTTATTAAGGGGCTTCTTTCAAGGATTTCAATCGATGGGACCTTCTGCACTAAGTGTAGTTGTAGAGCAATTTTTTCGGGTCTTAACCATTTTAATAGGAAGTTTTGTCGTTTTATATGTTTTAAAAGAGTCTATTTCGCTAGCGGTCGGTATTTCAACGTTTGGTGCATTTATGGGAGCTATAGGTGGATTAACGGTTTTAAGTGCGTATTATGTAAAGAGGAGAAGGCACTTAAAGAAAAAAGAGATGGCAAGTATACCACAAACAGCAAAATCTTTTTTCTCGTTATATAAGGAGCTCTTTACATATTCAATACCGTTTGTTGTGGTTGGTTTAGCAATTCCGTTGTATCAGACAATTGATACATTTACAATTAATAAACTACTTATACAAATAGGATATATGCAAGGAGAAGCTGAAAAGATTAATGCGATAATTGGTCTTGTTCAGATGGTTGTACTTATCCCGGTTTCTGTTGCAACGGCTTTTAGTATGTCCCTTGTACCTGAAATGACGAAAGCTTATACAGCGGGAAATGAGAAGCTACTGTATAAGCACTTTACAAGGACAAATTTATTAGTGGTAGGAATTACCGTACCGGCGGCGATTGGAATGATGGTTTTAGCAAAACCAGTGTATACTCTTTTATTTGGTGCGGGAAATGATCCAGAGATGGGCAGTATTATTTTGCAGTATTATGCTCCTGCTTGTATACTATTCTCACTATTTACAGTAACCGCTGCCATGTTACAAGGAATTAATCAACAACAGAAAACAGTGCTAGGATTAGTAATCGGAATAACTGTGAAGATAGTTTTAAATATTGTATTGCTACCGTATTTTGATTATGTAAGTTTTATCATTTCAACATACGCTGGCTATACGATTTCAGTCGGCTTTAACTTGTGGATGCTTTCTAAATATGTTATAAAGGCAACATAAGCTTTTTTAAAGGCAGAGAACACTCTGTCTTTTTCTATGTTTACAAGATTTTTCTTAAAAAAACGTTTTCAAAATAATTTTTCTATTGAAATTTAATCGTTTGTTTCATATGCTGAAAATAGCGGTTCAAAAACTGTTGTTTAAGTGAGGTAGATTCCCACATGTAAAAAGAATCGGGGTGATAGTATGTTAAATATTTATTTAACAGACCGAAACGGAAAACTACAAGAGATTGAGGAAATGCAAAAGGGCTGCTGGATTAATGTACTTCATCCAACAGAAGAAGAAATTCAGTATCTAGTACAAACTTTAAATGTAGACTTAGATTTCATTAAAGACCCTTTGGATGATGAAGAACGCTCTCGTATTGAAAAGGAAGACAATAATACTTTAATTATCGTGGATATTCCGACAGTCAGACATGATGAAGAAGGAAATTCAATTTATGACACGATTCCAATAGGTATGATTGTAATGCCAGATTGTTTTGTTACTATTTGCTTAGAAGAAAATCCAATTTTTGAACGCTTTATTAATCAACGTATTAAAGAATTTTATACGTTTAAAAAGACGCGCTTCGCACTTCAGCTCTTATATACAATTTCTACTTATTATTTAAGGTACTTAAAGCAAATTAATCGAAAAACAATCGATTTAGAGCACCAATTAAATAAGTCGATGAAAAATAAAGAAATTTTCACATTGCTCGGCCTTGAAAAAAGTTTAGTTTATTTTACAACATCATTAAAGGCAAATAAAATTGTAATTCAAAAATTAATGCGAAACAGTACATTTTTGAAAATGTATGAAGACGATCAAGATTTACTAGAAGATGTATTAATTGAGAATAAGCAGGCTATTGAAATGGCGGAAATATATAGTCACATCTTAAGTGGAATGATGAATACATTTAGTTCGGTTATTTCTAACAATTTAAATAGTGTTATGAAACTGTTGACTTCTATTACAATCATTTTATCATTACCAACGATGGTTTCTAGTTTCTTTGGAATGAATGTAAAGGTTCCATTTGAAGGGGAAGCATATGGTTTTGTAATTGTACTTATAATATGTGTAACATTATCTTTCACTTTAGCATTTGTTTTTTGGAAGAAACGTTACTTTTAATGATAAGAAAGCTGCTCTAGCATAGTTATAAAACTGCGCTAGAGCAGCTTTTTTTGCTATAAAATCTCAATTTTGGAACAGAATATAACTTGTGAAATGTAATTTGTATGAAGGTTATGAATTCCATATAACTCTTGTTCAAATAATAAAATGGAGTTAAAATTACATATTGTTAATGAAAAGTTGGAGGAAATACATCATGGAATTGTTTCAATTACCGAAAGCATTCCTGCAAATGAATACAATCTTTATCTCAATATTAATCGAAGCACTTCCTTTTGTGCTAATTGGTGTATTTATTTCTGGATTCATTCAAATGTTTGTGACAGAAGATATGGTGGCAAAATGGATGCCTAAAAACCGATTTCTGTCTGTTTTATTAGCTACTTTTTTAGGTATGATGTTTCCTGGGTGTGAATGTGGAATTGTTCCGATTGTAAGACGATTAATCGGAAAAGGGGTTCCACCCTATGCAGGAATTGCATTTATGTTAACTGGACCGATTATTAATCCAGTTGTATTATTTGCAACATATGTTGCTTTTGGAAGTAGTATGCACATGGTATGGTATCGTTCTATTGTGGCGATTATCGTAGCAATTATCGTTGGAATTATATTATCATTTATGTTTAAAGAACATCAATTAAGAGATGATCACTTCCCAGAAGTGAATCATAAGCGTCCGTTACGTAAAAAAATGTGGGATGTATGTACACATGCTGTTGAGGAATTCTTCTCAATGGGAAAATACTTAGTGTTAGGAGCGTTAATTGCTGCTGCAGTTCAAACGTTTGTACAAACTTCAACATTGCTTGCTATTGGACAAGGTCCGTTTTCTTCATCAGCTGTAATGATGGGACTTGCTTTTATTTTATCACTTTGTTCAGAGGCAGATGCATTTATTGCTTCTTCGTTCCAAAGTACATTTTCAACAGCGTCACTAGTCGCGTTCCTCGTATATGGACCGATGGTGGATATTAAAAATATGTTTATGATGCTTGCGACATTTAAAACAAAATTTGTAATTGTTGTGACGGTTACAGTTACACTTGTTGTTTATGCAAGCTCACTACTCATTTATGCGATGGGGTGGTAGGTTATGTTTCGAGCATATATATTACTAGGTTTCACAATTTTAATTGGTCAGCTTCATATTTCCGGTAACATTACGAAGTATATAAATATGAAGTATGCCTATTTATCAAAAACTGCAGCTATTATTTTAGGTTTCTTAACGATTATACAAATTATTATCGTTTTCCAGAAAGAGCATCAAAAGGAAAAAGAGAAACATGATTGCAGTTGTGATCATAGCCATTGTGGGCATGATCATTCGAAAGATGAAAATACATGGTGGAAACGAACGTTTTCTTATACTCTGTTCTGTTTTCCGATTATTTCAGGATTATTTTTCCCAATTGCAACATTAGATTCGGACATTGTTAAGGCGAAGGGGTTTCACTTTCCTGTTGCACAAGCGGAAAGTAAAGATCCATTTATGACAAGACAATTCTTAAGACCGGATACGAGTATTTATTACGGGAAAGAAGGATATCGTGGTGTAATGGAAAAAGGGAAGAAAGAGTTTGTTACGAAAGACAATATCACTTTAAAAGATGAAGATTTCTTAAAGGGTATGGAGACAATTTATAATTATCCTGGTGAATTTACTGGTAAAACCCTGTCTTATAAAGGATTTGTTTTCCGAGATGATTCTTCTAAAAAGGAACAATATTTCTTATTCCGTTTCGGTATTATACATTGTGTTGCGGATTCGGGTGTATATGGTATGTTAGTTAAAAAACCAGAAGGTGTAGAGTGGAAAAATGATGATTGGATTCAGGTGGAAGGAGAAATTTCAACTGAATTTTATCAGCCATTCCATGCAAATATTCCAGTGTTAGAAGTAACGAAATGGAATAAAGTTGAACAGCCGAAAGAACAATATGTATTTAGAGGAGCCGATTGATAAAATCGGTTCTTTTTTGTGGACTAAAAGTTCTAAAAATTGTTAATATTAAACGTGTAGTTCATGAGATGTAGTAAATGTTTGGATATTAGAGATATATAATTAAAGGGGTGATAACAATGACTGAAGTAAAGGGTAAAACAGCTAATGAATCAAGAGTTTTTAAAACAAGTCGAGTATTTCCAACGGATTTAAATGATCATAACACGCTATTTGGTGGAAAGATATTGGCGGAGATGGATATGGTTGCTTCAATTTCAGCAACGAGACACTCGAGAATGGAATGTGTCACAGCGTCTATGGATTGGGTAGATTTCTTATACCCAGTACGTTCTTCAGATTGTGTTAGTTATGAATCTTTCGTAATTTGGACGGGAAGAACTTCTATGGAGATATTTGTGAAAGTAGTAGCAGAAGATTTAATTTCAGGTGAAAAACGTGTAGCAGCAACTTCATTCGTTACTTTTGTTGCGCTTAGCAAGGAGAATAATCCAGTCCCTGTACCTCGTGTTATCCCTGAGACAGAAGAGGAGAAAGAATTGCATCGAATTGCTGTGTTACGTGCAGAACAGCGTCATATTCGTAAGGCGGAGAGTAAGAAGGTAGCTACACTGCTAACTTTTTGATGTAAAGTACTTTCCTAGTGGTACTATTTTTGTAATGGGCTAGGGGGTTTTATGAAATGAAAAGCGGACACCTAAAAATAGGTGTCCGCTTTTATAGTTTTTTCATCCCCATATCGTATTACAATAACTGCTTAGCAGAAGCAAGCAGCACCGACGATAATTAAGAGGATAAATAATACGACTAGTAGCGCAAATCCATTACCATGTGCGAAGCCCATTGTTATTTCCTCCTTTTATTTTAAGATACAACATACAATATGCAGATGAGCTCTTGTTTGATATGGACGTATATCATGCAATGACATATTTTTTTGTATGATAATGTTTAAAAAAAGGAAAGATATAGGAATAACAGTAGTTAGAGAAAGGAACGTATCCATGAAGCACTTTTTAATTGTAATAATTTGTTTGATAGGTGTATTCATATGGATGAACGTTGATGTGGAAATGGGGAAGAAAATGGCTAGTGGATATGGATTAGAAAAAATTCGATCAGGGGATTTTCAATTATATACGAACGGTGATGAGTTATATAGAAGTTTATTTGAGAATATAAATCGTGCAGAAAAGAATGTGTATATTCATTTTTATATTGTAGGTAAAGATGAGGTAAGTAAAGAATTCTTACAATTATTAGAGAAAAAAGCATCTAGCGGAGTAGATGTAAAATTGTCAGTAGACCGCATTGGCGGATATAAGCTTAAGAAAAAGATAATTAATCAATTAAAAGAAAAAGGCGTGAAGTTTACATTTAGTAAAAAACTTAAATTAAAAAACTTATTTTATTCTTTGCATCAACGTAATCATAGACGCATTGTTACTATAGATGGGAAAGTTTCGTACATTGGTGGCTTCAATATCGGAAAGGAATATCTTGGGCAGGATCCTAAATTTGGTCCGTGGCGTGATTATCATGTACGCATCGAAGGGAATGGAGCTACTGATATGGAACGGAAATTTGCGGAAGATTGGCAGGAAGATACGGGAGAAAAGGTCCCTATACGTCAAGAGTTACCTGTACAAGGAAATATAAAATATCAATATGTATTTTCGAATGGGAAAGGTTTATGGCAGGAGTATGGAGCGCTTTTAAAGAAGGCAAAACATTCCTTAATTATCGCTACACCATATTTTGTACCGAGTAAAGAGATGGTAAAAGGACTGAAAGATGCATTAAATCGTGGTGTTCATGTGAAAATACTCGTTCCATTTAAAAGTGATGCCGTATTGTTAAAACAGGCTGCCTATCCTTATTTGAAAGACATGTTAGATGCTGGAGCGGAGATTTATCAATATCGAAATGGATTTTTTCATGGGAAAGTAACAATCATTGATGAGGACATCGTTGATATCGGTACAGCGAATTTTGATAATAGAAGCTTTTATTTAAATAACGAATCTAACTGTTTCATATATGACAAGAAAGTCGTTGCTGACGTATGGAGTCGATTAAAAGAAGACTTTCATAAATCAAAACGATTTTCTGAAGAAGATTTTGAGAAAATTAGTAGCTGGGATTGGTTTCTAGCAAGAATAGCGAATGGTATCGCATCATATTTATAGTATATAGATGAAAAATAGGAAGGGAGGAGCTTTAATGGATTGTATGAAAGAATTGATGACATATAGTTACACACTTATATATAAAGTTGGAGAGTACACGGGCAAGGTTCGAGATGAAGAATTAAAGGATATTTTACAGCATCATTTGCCGTATATGTTACAAGCATATAATGAACAAGTGAATTTTCAAGAAGGAGAAAATGTACAGCATATAACTTGTAAACAAATGTGGCCGGAATTTACAGAAATAGATAGGGAAACAGATAATGAATATACAGGGGATATGGGGATTGCTATTTGTTATATTACACATTTGAAACGATTGGCATTAAAGTTTGCTCAAGTGGCAGTAGAAGTTGCGAACCCGGAGTTTCGTTCTTTTCTGGAAAATTGTTTTGTGAAAATGAATCGTTACGCATATAATGTTTGGCAATATGTTGTGAAGAAGGAATATAAGATTAAACATGTATATGAAAATGAAAAATTCGCGTGAAAAGCTAAGGTGGAATGAAAGGCGCCTTAGTTTTTTTATGTCTAATTAGAGGGGGGATTAAAGATTGGTTATGTTATCCGAAAATTTACAAAAGTTTACAATATCTTTACTATTTTTAAATCATACCTTTAAAAATAAAGAGTAATATGGGATTGTACATATTCTATCAAAGGGAGGAAACGCAAATGAACAAATGGGTTAAGTCATTAACTGCTATGGCACTTGCAAGTTCTTTATTAATGGTAGGTTGTAGTAAAGGTGAGGATAAAAAGAAAGAAGATGACACAACTTCGCAGCAAGATGAAAAGAAAGATAAAGAAACAAGCGGAACAGAAAAATCTTCTGATTCAAAAGAAAAGAAATAAATGGATAATAGAGCTTCCTCACATATATGAGGGAGCTTTTTTGTTGCGTATTTGTAAGTTTTGCGGAAAAATAGAGAGAAAGAATTGAAAAGGAGAAAGTAAATGAAAGTATGTATATTAGGAGCGACAGGTAGAGTAGGGTCACACATTATGAAATTGGCATTACATGATTCATATGAAGTGACGGTATTAGTTCGTGATTTGAGTAAAGTAGAAATAGAGCATGAAAGGTTGCATATTATAGAGGGAAATGTGTTAAACGGAAATGATATAAAGGAAGCGATTAAAGGATGTGATATTGTAATTAGTGCTCTTGGAACTGATCGGAATGGGACGTTAGAGAAGAGTTTACCGATTATTATAAAGCAAATGGAAGAAGAGGGCATAAAGAAAATTGTTACAATAGGAACTGCTGGTATTTTACAAGCGCGAACAAATCCAAATATATATCGTTTCCAATCAAAGGAATCGAAAAGAAAAACAACAACAGCTGCGGAAGATCACTTAGCTGCTTATAAAGCACTACATAACAGTAATTTATGTTGGACTGTTGTTTGTCCGACGCATTTAATAGATGGTGATGTAACAGGTGTATATCGAACTGAAAAAGATATGTTGCCAACAGATGGATCGAAAATCACAGTTGGTGATACAGCTCATTTTGCATGGAGTTTACGTAATAAAAGCTTATACGAGAAAAGCCGAGTAGGTATTTCATATTAAAAAACCATCCCAAAATAGGGATGGCTAAAAAATGATATAGCATACAAAGATGATAATCATAATGATTTGGAGAATGGCTTTGGCTACTGTACTACTTAAAAAACCGACTACAGTTGCAATTCCGACTAAAAGGGCGTCTTTTGGCGCCTTTTTATGCATTAGTTCCGTAATAAATACAGATAAGAACGGTATGATAATAAGCCCGAATGGTGGGAAGAAGAAAGATCCGACAATGATAGAAACCATACCAACACGTTCGCCCGATTTTGTACTTCCGTATTTTTTTAGGAAGTATCCATTTGCAATAAAGTCAGCAACGAAAATGAAGAGTGTAAAAATGACTTGAATAATCCAAAAAGATGTCGTTAACTCTCCGCCATTTATTCCAAAATGATAAATGAAATAGCCAGCCCATACGGCAAGGATGCCAGGAATAATGGGGTAAATAAAGGAAAGAAATGAAACAATGAAACAAGCAATGATACAAATTGTTAGTAAAACAGTCACTTTATAACTCCTTTGTAGTATCTAATTTATGTACAGCGATCTTTTTAATTTGATGCCCATCAAGTTCTAATACTTTAAATTGAAAACCATCATATTCAACTGAATAGCCAGCCTCAATATTTAAATCAATTGATTGAGAGAGAAGCCAACCACCAATTGTATCTAAATCACTTTCATCGATATGTAGGCCAAACATATCATTTACTTCAGAAATGAGTACTTTCCCATCTAAAACAGTAAGCTTAGGAGTACGCTTTTCAATCATTGGTGATTCGTCTGCGTCAAATTCATCTTGAATTTCTCCGATAATTTCTTCAAGAATATCCTCCATCGTTAAAAGGCCAGCAGTTCCACCGTATTCATCCATAACAATCGCCATTTGTACGCGGTTCTTTTGGAGGTGTATTAACGTTTTACGAATGGGAACTGTTTCAAATACAGTTAAAACAGGATGTATGTAAGCATCAAGTGGTTTGTAAATGCCTTTTGTTTGATTATGAAAAATCTCTTTCGTATTTATCATTCCGATAATATCATCTTTATCCTTTTCAATAATAGGATAACGTGTATACTTTTCAGTTGCAACGATTTTCATATTTTCTTCTAACGTATTTTCAGTAGATAAACAAACCATTTCAGTTCTAGGTACCATAATTTCTTTAGCAACACGATCATCAAATTCAAAAATATTATTTACATATTTATATTCGGTTTGATTAATTTCGCCGCTTTTATAGCTTTCACCTAAAATGAGTCGTAGTTCTTCTTCGGAATGAGCAAGTTCATTTTCTTTTGCAGGTTCTAAACCTAATAATTTAGTGAAAAATACAGCTGAACTATTCAGTAACCAAATGAATGGATACATAATTTTATCAAACAAAATAAGCGGTTTTGCAAATTTTAATGTGATTGCTTCAGCTTTTTGGATTGCGAAAGACTTAGGAACTAACTCGCCTAATACAACATGGAAAAAAGTAATCACACTAAACGCAATAATAAAGGATAGCGTGTTAGCCATTGTTCCAGTAATATTGATTCTTTCAAATAGTGGTCGTAATAAATGCTCTACAGTTGGTTCACCAAGCCAACCAAGTCCTAAAGAAGTGATAGTAATACCGAGCTGACAAGCAGATAAATAAACATCTAAATTAGATAAGACGCTTCTTGCAGCTAATGCTTGTTTATTACCTTCATTAGCAAGCTGGTCAATTCGACTTTTTCGTACTTTTACGACAGCGAATTCTGAAGCAACGAAAAAACCAGAAATAAGGATAAGTATAAAGATGAGAAAAATATTTAATATGTCCAAGTGTGTTCTTTATTCCTACTTTGGAATAAAGATGTCACCTCCTGCAATTATGTTATACTTTTATAATAAATCCAAATGAAAAGATTAGTCAAAGAAAATGGGTAAATAATGGTAGGTTTTAATAGTAGTTTTTTAATTTGCTGTTATTTTGTCCTCTATATAATAGGAATAACCGTCTACTTTTAATTTAGGTAGACGGTTATTCTATGTTATGGTTTCGAAATACTTCTAGTTAAAGTATACGTGTTCTGTTTAGCGTAGTTTGTTGTCCATAAAGCTTGGAGAAACGATAAGATGCTATATGGAATATAAAGTAGTAATAAACCAATTGTGACAACTATAGGTGCATTTTTGCCAAATTGGACGATAAATTGTAATAGTCCATTTGTATGAAAAATACATTCCATAAAAACGAATGAAAGAATAATGGAACTCAAAATAGATTTATGATTGGAAGTAAGCGCAATAAATAACGTATCAACAAGGAAAGATGAATTTTTTATTTCGTATTCATTAGTAGTATTTAAGAACGGTAGCCATTTTTTAATTGCTTGCATAACGATTATCATAGAAGTGCTACATACGATGATAAAAGAGGAGAAGAAAGGAAACTTTATGAATTTCGCGATGTAGAGAAGTGATAATAGGACTAAACATTGTAATATCACAGTGCCAAAAGAATACGGTATCCAGCGAAATAAAGAACTACACTTTTTTAATGAGTTTGGTGCTTTTAAAAATAGATGGCCAATCCCTAGACTTATAAAGAAACCGATTACAAGAGTGAATGTGAAACGAACGATTGATAAAAAATATATTTCCCATATGTAGGGGAACAGTGGTGACGAATGGTTAGAGGTATGTATTATATTTTGTGTATGTATAAGCTGATTTGCTGAGAAAAGGATAGGTTCATGCATCCAATCAATTGTTGGAATTGAAATGGAAGAAAACCGCATTAGATTATGGGAAATACTTACAAATCCAGTTAAGTAGGAATAATTATGTGTAATGAATAATGCTGGAAGAGGACTTATGACAAAAATAATCAAAACACCGGCTATAAATTTACATATATGTGAGCGCAATAAGGACATTCAATCACCTACTCTTTGAATATTCAGAAAATTCTTATTCTTATTTTAGCTTTTTTCGGATAAAGTTACAACACATTTTTCTCGAAGTAAGTTAGAGAGAATATACTATACTGAGATTATCCCGCTTTAACGAGCAGTAGACTCCACCTCAAAATTCGGCGAATGCGTAGAAGTTAGGTCGGGAGATCAACTGCCTATAAAAGCCCGATTGGTGAAGGCTAATAATAAATGGGGTGGAAAAATCCCCACTTATTAAAGTTTCACTTTAAACAAGTGTAGGATTAATGAATAAATTATGACGGAAAAATGAATAATTTTCAGAAAAATAAAATAATATATTTATTTTTTTCTGAAAATATAATATAGTTATGGCACAGAAAGTATTTTAGCATAAGGAGGCTTTTTTATGAGGATTAAAGGGAATTATGTGCCAAAGAGGGAAGTTTTGTTTTGCTCAAGTTCAATTACGATAGGGGAAACGCTGGAGCATTTAAATAAAACGGGGTATCGTTGTGTACCAGTTTTAGATGAAAAAAAAGAGAAGTTTTTAGGGAATGTATACAAAGTAGATATTTTAGAATATAAAGGTTCACTTGAAGATAATGTATTACAATTATTGAACGATAAAAATGGGTACGTGAGAGAAGACTCTTCCTTCTTTAAAGTATTTTTTACAATTAAAAAACTACCGTATTTATCAGTAGTTGATGAAAAAGGGGTCTTCCTTGGTATTTTAACTCATAAAAAAGTTTTTGAACTATTAGAAGATGCATGGGGAGTCCATTCTAGTAAATATTCTGTCATGATTGGAACACAAGATTATAATGGGGCCATTCAAAAATTATCGACAGTGCTAAAGAAATACACTGGTATTCAAAGCTTAATGACTTTTGATAATGATGCTTTATTAGTACGTAGAATTATGTTTACATTGGGAGAAGAGTTTGAAGATAGTGAATTAGAAACATTGCTGAAGGATTTAGAAGATCATGGATTTAGAGTTGTGTATGTTGAAGAGATGAAGAATCCACGTGAAGTTGAAACGATAGAGTAACAAGTAAAAGCCATCTTATTTTTTGATGGCTTTCACTTTCTTTCACATAAAAATATTCAAATATAATAAAATATAAAAATCGTAAATTTCTAAAAAAATTTGTGTAATAGAATAAATAAAGGAGGTATGTGTGGATAATTTTGATTTTCAAAAAATTCTATTTAAAAATATGTTTTTATTTTTCAGCCAAATATGTTACTATATGTGTGATAAAAACAAAGAGGTCTGACAACCGAACTCCACGTTATAACACTCTAATGACTTAAATATTCAAAAAAATCAAAATCTATAATTTGGAGTAATTAAAAGGGGAATGGAGAAATTATGGAGAAAGACATTGCTTTGTAAGGGGCATATTTTATGATTATGAACAGAGAGGAGGATGCATAGCATATTGTGAGAATAGAGAAAAACAATGAAAAAGTGCTATGCAAATGAAAGAATGAAGGGACGATTAAGGCCAGGTGATACGCTAGCAATCGGTTTAATGTTATTTGCATTATTTTTAGGAGCAGGAAATTTAATTTTTCCACCAGTTTTAGGTCAACAAGCAGGAGAAAATGTTTGGATTGCTACAATTGGATTCCTTGTAACGGGAGTCGGACTTCCCCTATTAGCTGTCACAGCTGTCGCGTTTGTAGAGGGGGACTTGAAAGCGCTATCTTCTAGAGTTCACCCTATATTTGCGTTTGTTTTTCCACTGGTTAGTTATTTAGCAATTGGACCATTCTTTGCGATCCCGCGTACTGGAGCTGTTTCATTTGAAATGGGAATGAAGCCGTTTTTATCAGAAGCAATGGTTTCAGAATGGTACATGCTATTCCTTTACACTATAGTTTTCTTCGGAATAACGTGGTATTTATCATTAAATCCATCTAAATTAGTTGATTGGTTTGGAAAGTTTCTCACACCGTTGTTAGTATTAATTGTTGCTGTTATTGTCGGAAAGGCAATTATTGATCCGATTGGAACACCGGCTGCACCACTCGCTGCTTATAAAGAAAATGCTTTCTTTGGTGGGTTTATTCAAGGGTATTTAACGATGGATGCAATTAGTGCTCTTGTATTTGGAATTGTTGTTGTACAAGTTATTCGCTCAAAAGGAATAAAAGAGAGCGGACAAATCGCAAAAATAACAGTCGTATCAGGAGTAATTGCTGTAATAGGTTTAACGTTAATATATTTATCACTTGCTTATCTAGGTTCAACGAGTACATCACTTGGTGTTTCAGAGAACGGTGGTCTTATTTTAACGAATGTTGTAAATGAGTTGTATGGAACGAGTGGGAAAATTTTATTAGGACTTGTTATTACACTTGCTTGTTTAACGACTTCGGTTGGATTAGCATCTGCCTGTGCAGGGTTCTTTTCAAACTTATTTCCGAAATTTTCACATAAAACGATTGTAACAATAGTATGTGTATTTAGTTTAATTGTATCTAACTTAGGATTGACACAATTAATCGCAGTAACTTTACCAGTGTTAATGATCATTTATCCAGTTGCAATTGTATTAATTGTACTTTCGTATTTCCATAAATGGATTGGAAAGCGTAATACAATTTATATTGGTGCAATATTAGGTGCATTGTCGATTAGTTTATTTAATGGCTTAGAAAGTGCGAACATAAAAATTGACGCAATTTCAAATGTACTACAAATGTTACCATTATATAAAGAAGGAATAGGATGGTTAATCCCAGCATGTATTGGCGGGGTTCTCGGTTTCTTCTTCTATAAATCAAATGAATCAAGTGAGTTACAAAAGAAAGGTGCCTAGGCGCCTTTCTTTTTTTGAAGGGGATTTTTATGTTTTGTCTAAGTAATAATTGGGAGGATTGATAAAATGGCTAGTTTTGAAGATTTTTTAACTTTGGATTTGCGTATTGGGACGGTAAGAAAGGCGGAGAAATTTAAAGAAGCAAGGATTCCTGCAATTAAGTTAGAGATTGATTTTGGAGAGTTAGGGGTTAAGCAATCAAGTGCTCAAATTACGAAAAGATACAATCCAGAAGATTTAATCGGTCAACAAGTCGTTGCTATAGTGAATTTCCCGCCAAAGCGTGTGGCAGGATTTAAATCGGAAGTACTTGTACTTGGCGGAGTTCCTGAAGCTGACGATGTTGTTTTACTTCAGCCTAATATGGAACTACCGAATGGAACGAAAATTAGTTAGTGTGAAGGTAGGTGTTAATTTGGATATCGGACGAGAATATTTAAAATGTGCAATTTCGAATTTTAAAGCAACACAAAACCAAGGAGAACGAGTACTTTCTCAATTATCTTATGAACAGATAATGTGGTCTTCTCATGAGGAGGCAAATAGTATTGCGATTATTATTAAGCATTTACATGGTAATATGCGTTCAAGATGGACAGATTTTTTAACGTCTGATGGTGAAAAAATAAATCGTAACCGAGATGGTGAATTTGAAGGCGGCTACAATTCAAAACAAGAAGCTCTTGCTGCGTGGCAAGAAGGGTGGGATTATGTTTTTCGAGCTTTGGATAATGTAACGCCAGAGAAGGTTTTGCAGAAAGTATACATTCGCGGAGAAGAGCACACTGTAATGCAAGCGATCGAAAGGCAAATTTCTCATTATGCTTTACATATTGGACAAATCATTTACATTGGTAAAATGTTAAAAGAAAATGATTGGGAATGTTTAAGTATTCCTAGAAGTCAGTCTACTAGTTATTTACAGAAAAAACGTTCAACGTAATAATATGAAAGAAACCGATATAAAATAGGAAGCAAAAAAATAAGCCAAACGATAGATGGCTCCGTGAACATTAGAATGCTACCCGCAATAAGCCCATATATAATAAGAAAGAAACCAAAGAGTGTATTTATAGGAATAAAACGTGAGACAAATAATTGCTGATTTTTGAAACAAGTGTTGTGAAATAAATAAAAGCGGAAATGCCATGTAGAGGTAATAAGATCTTTCTTTCTCGCTATTCTTTTTTTACATTTATGACAGATAAATGGTGGCTGCATTTCGTTACACTCCATTTTTGGAATTCATTAGTTTCATAACAATTTGAGACAAAATTAAGTACAAAGTGTATACCCCTATATACGCTCCTGCAAGTAGAAAAAATGGATTTAGTAAAATTCCATGAATGCTTGTCATGAAAACTAAATTTTGTATTAAAACATCATATATATTAATAGAAATAATTGTCCCGAGTACATACAGTGCTAAGTATGCGAAAATATGTAGCGTAATACGAATTTTAGGATGTAAAGCAAACAAATAAAAAATAAATGATAAGACGATTGGTAATGTTCCTATTAGTAGCTTCAATTCATTTCACCTCATTAACAATATAGCCGGAATTTAAGCGGTCTATTCTCTAGAGCTTGTACATAACTTGAAATAGAGAGGGTGATAGTATGAATCGAGGCTTTTTTTACGTGAAATTAACAAGTGTACGCAAGTTAATTATATTTGTTATTACTACGGTATTAGCGACTTTCTTTCTTATTAGTGTAATGGTAACTTCCATGAAAGAGACAAAGTCAACGTATTTATATAATTGGTTAAATGAGTTATCAATGAATGGTTACATGTACGTTATTGGGAAAGAGAATCATTATTTTACACAGGAGTACCGGAATTTGAATCAAGACTTTTCTATTTCTTCATTCCTCTTTTCGATGGCTACGAATATTCGTTTTGATGATGTACGTAGTTTTGTCGGAAAGGAGCTTCCGGGATTTGGAAAGTATGATACAGAAATCGTTATAGCAGGTGAAGGAACAAATTACTCCAACTTACCGATAGAGTCGAGTGTCCCTCTTGAAGAAGTAGTGAAGGAACGGACTGGAGAAGCTGGACAAGTTCCTAAGCCTGATCCGAATAAAGAGAAGAAACAACCATCTCAAACGACGGGAAAAAGGCAAGTTGCATTGATTTATCATTCACATAGCTGGGAATCTTATTTGCCGTTACTCAACTTAACGAATGATCCAAATCCAAATAAAGCAACGAGTTCTGTCACGAATATTTCAATAGTTGGCGATCGATTGCGTGAACAGTTAGAAAGTGAAGGGATCGGTGCTACTAACGATAAAACGGATGTTGGTCAAAAATTAATAAGTAAAGGATTAAACAGTAATAGTTCTTATAAACTATCACGAGAAATTGTACAAGAAGCGATGGCTGGTAATAAAGAACTCCAATATTTTTTCGATTTGCACCGTGATAGTGCACGGAAAAATGTCACGACAAAAACAATTGGAGATAAATCATATGCAAAGCTTGCTTTTGTAATTGGGAAAGGAAATAAAAATTATGAAAAGAACTTACAATTAGCAACAGCTCTTCATGAGGAAATTAATAAGAAATATCCAGGAGTGAGCCGTGGTGTAATTCAAAAAGGGTTTCAAACAGGAAATGGAGTCTATAATCAAGACTTATCGGGACAAGCGATTTTAATTGAAGTTGGTGGTGTAGATAATACAGATGAAGAATTAAATAGATCGATTGATGTTCTTGCTAAAGCATTTGGAGGATATTTTTGGCAAGCGGAAAAAGTGAATGGATAAAGTGGGAATTTAATTAGCCCTCATCAATCGGGATACCCGTTAATACGGGAAACACGTAAGCGAGAAGCTTACGTGTTTTTTATTCATAATCTATAGGTAGAAAGACATGTCACAGTATAGACATAATTACCTATTATTATAGTAATATCGAAATTTGTCTATTTATAGTAAGAAATTTAGAAAGGAATTTTCAGAATAGTGGAGAAAATGTTTTTACAAGGAAAATTTTAAACTAACAGAATGGATAGGGGATCAAGATGATACGAGAGATTAGAGTAGAAGATGCAGCATCATTTTTACAATTAAGTAAGCAATTAGACGAAGAAACGAAATTTATGTTATACGAACCAGGAGAACGAAAAACTACAGTAGAGCAACAAGAAAAGATGGTCCACCGTTTTATAGAAAATGAATATGCGACAATATTTGTAGCAGTTGAAGATGATAGAGTAATTGGATTTATTTTAGCTAATGGTAATGATGTTCAAAGAAAGAGACATGTGGCAGGCATTGTAATTGGTATTTTGCAAGAGTATAGTGGCCGAGGTATTGGAACGAGTTTGTTTAAAGAAGTAGAGAAGTGGGCAAGATTACATGATGTATGGCGTTTAGAATTAACGGTAATGGCCCACAATACAAGAGCTCAGGCACTATATAGTAAAATTGGATTTGCACAAGAAGGTGTCAAAAAATCTGCTCTTATCATCGATGGAAAAGGTATCGATGAGTATGAAATGGCCAAATTATTAAAATAAGAGGTCGTTATATGAAAAAAAGATGGGCACTACTTGGTACCGTAGCAATGATACTGATCATTGGAGTAGCAGGAATAAATTATAAGATGTACAAGGAGCAAGAGGCGCGGGAAGTAAATGTAAACAATATATTTCCGAAAGCTAAAGAAACGATTGCTAATATGGATGGGGATATCGCAGTCATTAGTAATCCAAATTCGATGCTTGTACTTGTGAATAAAAATAGGCGTTTACCAGATGGGTATAGACCCCCAGATTTAGTTGTTCCGAAAGTACGTTATTCTAGTGAAGGTGATCAGGAGAAGAAAAAGATGAGGAAAGAGGCAGCGGTGGCACTTGAGGAAATGATTCAGCAAGCCGATAATGAGAGGATTTTCCTTTTTGCAGTCTCTGGATTTAGATCTTTTGATCGACAAAAAGCATTAAATACAATGTATAAAAAACAAGATGGAGAAGCAAAGACAGCGATGTCTAGTGCAGTCCCTGGTACGAGTGAACATCAAACAGGACTAGCTATGGATATTACATCTCAATCTGCTAAATTTCAGTTAGAAACTGTTTTTGGGGAGACGAAAGAAGGAAAGTGGCTTTCTGAAAATGCCCATAAGTTTGGTTTTGTTATTCGATATACGAAAGAGAAAGAAGGGATTACCGGCTATCGTTATGAACCGTGGCATGTACGGTATGTTGGGAATCCGCAAGCTACATATTTATATGAAAACCAACTGACGCTTGAAGAAGTAACGCAGTAATGAATTGAGGGGAGAGGGCTAAGATGACGATGTTATATAAGAAAAAGGTACATGCATATATTACGAGAGAAAAAGAAGGGGTTATGCAACTACTCGTTTTTAAACATCGTGATATACGAGAGGCTGGTATCCAAGTGCCAGGTGGGACAGTATATGAAGGGGAAACGTTAGAGGCGGCAATTTTACGCGAAGTACAAGAAGAGTCAGGACTACGCCATTTTTGTATCGAACGCTTCCTTTCTGATTACATTATTTATATGAAAGAAAAAAAGGAATATCAAAAACGTCATTTTTTCCACATTTCATTATTAACAGATGTGAAAGATACGTGGGAACATATGGTAAGTGCCGGTGAGGAAGACAAAGGTTTAGTATTTTGTTATGAGTGGATTGATATTAACAAATGTCCTGAATTAGCGGGTAAACAAGGCGAGTTTTTACATTTGTTAGAAGAGGTATATGTAAAATAATAAAAAGAGTCTGAGGCGATATTGAATTCGTTTCAGACTCTTTTTATTTCTCTGGAAATTAAAGGTTTTTAAACTGGTAAGTTGAAGTCCTTTAAAGGGATTGTAGTTGTTTATGCGAGGAGCGGAGAAAATGAAAAAGTAATAGATATACGTCATATATAAAAGGAGAATGAAAATGGAAATTCAGTTCAATACATTATTGCAAAAAGAATTAACAATTCATGATATACAAACTGCAATGGAAGAAGGAAAATTAACGTCGAAAGAATTAGTCATGTATTATCTTCATAGAATCGCAAAATATGACCAAGATGGTCCGAAACTCAATTCTATTTTAGAAATCAACCCAGATGCTATCTTTATTGCAGAAGCGCTAGATCATGAAAGAAAGACAAAAGGTATAAGAGGTCCATTGCACGGTATCCCTGTATTACTGAAGGACAATATTGAAACAAGTGATTCTATGCATACAAGTGCAGGGACAATTGCTCTTGAGCATAATGTTAGTAATCAAGAGGCATTTCTTGTTAAAAAACTGCGTGCAGCAGGAGCAGTGATAATAGGGAAAGCAAATATGACAGAGTTAGCAAATGGAATGTCTTTTGAAATGTGGGCTGGATATAGTGCTAGAGGCGGTCAAACGATAAATCCTTACGGCACAGGAAAGGATGATATGTTTGTTGGTGGATCGAGTACAGGGTCTGCCGTTGCAGTTGCTGCTAACTTTACAGTATTATCCGTTGGTACAGAAACAGATGCTTCTATTTTAAGCCCAGCTGTTCAAAACTCTGTTGTAGGTATTAAACCGACTGTTGGTTTAATTAGCCGTAGAGGCATTATTCCGTTCACATATTCTCAAGATACAGCCGGTCCGTTTGCTAGAACGGTAACAGATGCAGCTATTCTACTAGGGAACTTGACGGGAGTGGATGAGGTGGATGTAGCCACTCACAAAAGTGAAGGAAGGACAGAGCAAGATTATACAACTTATCTTGATGTAAATGGATTAAAGGGAGCGAAGATTGGCGTATTTAACAATGCATCAGAAGATTATTACGAAAATGGTGAATATGATGAAAAATTGTTTGAAAAATCGATTCAAGTGTTACGCAATGAAGGAGCGACAGTAATAGAGGATATCGATATTCCATCTTTTCATAGGGAATGGAGTTGGGGAGTACCGCTCTATGAACTTAAGCATAGCTTAGATAATTATCTTTCCAAATTACCTTCTAATATTCCAGTGCATTCGATTTCAGAACTACTCGATTTTAATAGTCAGATAGAAGAAAGGGCATTGAAGTACGGACAAAAAAAGTTAGAAATAAGAAAAGATTTTCCTAATACGTTAAGAAATCCTGAATATTTAAATGCAAGATTAGAGGATATATACTTTTCACAAGAACAAGGAATTGATTTTGCATTAAAAAAATACAATCTTGATGCGATACTGTTCTCTTCATATATAGGCTCTACAATTTGTGCAAAAGCGGGCTATCCATCTATAGCAATACCAGCAGGATATATGAAAAACGGAAGACCTTTTGGGATTACACTTGCAAGTACTGCTTTTAGTGAAGGGACATTAATTAAACTAGCATACGCTTTTGAACAAGCGACAAAACATAGAAAAATACCAAACTTATCGTAAATAGAAACGAGAGAAGGTTGCCTGAAATGGATTTATGGAGGCCAGCCTTCTCTTATTAATAGCTAAAAGTATTGTCGATTTCTGTTGATGAATCGATATCTCATATCGAATCGTTGATATATTGTAAGTTGTGATAGATATAATTGAAAAATCGTTGATATAAATTCATTGGACTATGTAGTTGGAAGTCTTATATAAGAAATAAATCACTTAGATACAATATGTTAAATAGAAATCTCTTTCTTTTGCAATCTCTGATGCTTTAATAAACGAAAAGACAAACAAGCAGAACATAAAATAAGAAAAGAAGCGATGATATAAATAGTACGAACACCGAAAATATCGGTAATTGTAGCTGATCTAGTTGTGATATAGATGTGAGTTATACAATGTCAGCGAGGGTAATACACATTTTGGAGCCTAAATAGTAAGCTAGTGAACGTTTCGGCAATAAGAATTCCACCTTCAAATCAATAATATTTTTAAAATTATAATCTGAAAAAAATATTTTTGAAACAATTAAATTTTTTGTCATTTTTTGAAAGGAATTTTCATGTATAATGAAGAATATATTAATATAGTATTTTATTAATGCTTGTTGTAACAGCGAATATATATAATAGCTTGTAGCAAACGCCCCTCTATGAGAAAGGGCGGATAAACCATTCTTTTCTTCATATACATATAGAAAATGAGAAAGAAAGTGAGGGTTGCATATGGCTGGATGGGTGATTTGGTTTATAATAGCGGGTATTTTATTTATTGCAGAAATGTTGTCGATTACTTTTTACATGCTTTGGCTTGGAATTGGAGCTGTTGTCGGAGGTCTTATTGCTTTGTTTGCTCCTGATGCACTATTCTTACAAGTTGTTGTTGGGGCGATTGTAAGTTTAACATTGACTTTCTTTACGAAAAGAATTTCAAAAAACTTTCGAGAAGCAAAAGGTTTTACTGATACAGTAGATAAACTGGTTGGTAAAAATGGAATTGTTATGCAAGCGATTACAAGTGAAGTGAACGGTATTGTGAAAGTGGATGGAGATACTTGGACAGCTATTTCGGATACTCCTATTGATGCTGGAGAAAAAGTCGTTGTTATAAAGAGGCATAGTACTATTTTACAAGTGAAAAAGGAGAGTGAATAAATATGGCAGTAGCATTAACGTTAACGATTATTTTCGCATTGATTGTCGTTGTATTTATTGCATTGACGATTAAAATTATTTCGCAGCAAAAAGTTGGGGTTGTTGAAAGGTTTGGTAAATTTCAACGGATTATGCACCCAGGATTAAATATTTTAATCCCAATTGTAGATCGTGTTCGTGTATATCATGATTTGCGTATTCAACAAACGAATGTACCACCACAAAAGGTAATTACGAAAGATAATGTACAAGTAGAAATTGATACAATTATTTTCTATCAAATTGTTGAACCAGAGCTTGCGACATATGGTATTTCAAACTATGAATATGGTGTTCGTAATATTACATCTGCAACAATGCGACAAATTATTGGTAAAATGGAGCTTGATGAAACATTATCAGGTCGTGAAAAAATTTCAACAGAAATTCGTTTAGCACTTGATGAAGCGACAGAAAAATGGGGCGTTCGTATTGAGCGTGTCGAAATAGTCGATATTAACCCACCAAAAGATGTGCAAGTATCAATGGAAAAACAAATGAAAGCAGAACGTAATAAACGTGCGATCATTTTAGAAGCTGAAGCAGCGAAACAAGATAAAGTCCTTCGTGCTGAAGGGGAAAAACAAAGTAAAATTTTAATGGCTGAAGGGGATAAAGAAGCGCGTATTCGAGAAGCTGAAGGTTTAAAAGAAGCAAAAGAATTAGAAGCGCAAGGGGAAGCAAGAGCGATTGAGGAAATCGCAAAAGCAGAACAAAATCGAATTGAATTACTTCGCGCAGCAGATTTAGATGAGCGCGTACTTGCTTATAAATCATTTGAATCATTGATTGAGGTTGCAAAAGGACCAGCAAATAAAGTCTTTATTCCGTCTAATGCAATTGAAACACTTGGTACTCTTGGTGCTATTGGGGAAATTTTTAAAGAGAAACAAGCGAAGAAATTACCTTCGTCAGATACAGAAAAATAACTATAAGAGTGAGGAAGAGAAATGGGATGCCATTTCTCTTTTTTGTGCGTATATTACGAAAGGCTTGTACATATCCATGTATAAAGAAGGTGATACAGTGAAAAAGTATGCAACTCGTATACATGGGAAAAAACTAGTTTCGTTACTCTTTTTATATGCACTAATAGTAATTATTATTGCGTCGATTTTGACGTCACTTTTACATACAATGAAATCGAATTATGCGAATCAATGGTTTGGAAAAGTATCTATGCAAGGTTTTATTCAAATGATAGAAAGTGAGAATCGCTATTATGGATTTGATTATTTTAAGCAAAATAAACGAGAATCAGTTGGGAATTTAATGTTCTCTATTGCGACAGATTTGAAAATAAAAGATTTAAGAACATTTGTCGGGAAAGAAGTACCTGGTATGTCAAAGTATTACTCGAATATTATCGTAGCTGGGGAAGGGACGAACTTTACGAATATTCCAAATGAATCTAGTGTACCGATTGAAGAAGTAACGAAAGAGCGAGAAGTAGCAAAAGATAAAGTTACAGAAGCAGAAAAGAAAAATCCAGTGCAGAAAAAGAACGGAACGAAAAAAGGAGAAAGCGCAGTATACATTTATCATACACATAGCTGGGAATCCTTCTTTCCGTTATTACCAGGGGCTACCGATCCATCAAGTCCGGATGTAAATGTGTCCTTACTAGGGAAACGTATGAAAGAACAACTTGAAGGACAAGGAATTCCGGTAATTCATGATAAAACGAATATGGGGGATTTATTAGCGAGTAAAAAATGGAAATGGCCGCAATCATATAAAGCGTCTCATGGATATGTAAAAGAAACATTAGCACAAAATAATAAAATTGCGTTTCCGATTGATATACACCGTGATGATCAGCGGAAGAAGGTAACAACAAAAGTAATTAACGGAAAATCGTATGCAAGATTATATTTTATAATTGGGATGGAAAATGAAGGGCGTGCTGAAAATGAAAAAATTGCAAGGGCAATCAATAGTTATTTAGATGAAAACTATTACGGATTAAGTAGAGGGATTTTTCCGAAGTATAAAAAAGATGGAAATGGCGTTTATAACCAAGATTTATCTAAAAATGCGATGTTAATTGAAGTTGGTGGTGTTGATAATACGTTAGATGAATTATATAACACAATTGATGTGTTAACGGAAGCGTTTAGTAAGTATTATTGGAATGATGCAGAGAAAGTGAATGGGTGACGAACGGGAAACCGTTCCTTTTTTATTTTTGAAATCCTAAAATATGGTATAATAGAATTTTGTGAATATTAAACAAGGAGTGGGATAAACATGCAAATACTATTAATACGTCACGGTGAATCAGAAGCTGATATTTTAAATGTACATGAAGGTCGAGCTGATTTTGAATTAACAGAAAAGGGAAGGCAGCAAGTACAAAGACTTGTACAGAAAGTGAAAGCGGACTTTCCACCAGATTTCATTTGGGCAAGCACATTAAAACGTGCTCGAGAAACGGCTGAAACATTAGCTGAAGCGATTCAGTGCCCAATTCAATTAGAAGAGGAATTAATGGAGTTTAATAATGGAGTGCAAGCAGGTTTATCATTTGAGGAAGCAAAAAAATATCCAGAGCCAAAGTTTCTTCATGACCGGTTTGAAAACGGGGAATCATTTATTGAATTTAGAATGAGAATAGAAGGAATCTTTTCTAAAATCGTGACAGAAAATACATATGATCGGATTGCAATTGTTGCACACGGTGGTGTAATAAATAGTATTTTACGAGCATTTTTCCAAATGCCAATTAGTATGGACTATTATTTTAAAATGGGAGATACGGGTATTAGTTTGATTGAACTTACGGATAAACAGAAAACTGTTCATTTTATAAATGATACAAATCATTTGGATGGATTGTAAGAGGATATGTACAAAGTTGTATTTTTCGATGTTGACGGTACTCTTTTAAGTGAGATTGATAGAAGTATGCACGAAAGTACAAAAGAAGCGATACAAAGGTTAATAGATAAAGGAATTTACGTCGTTGTTACAACTGGGAGACCATATAGTTTATGCTCACAATTTAAAGAACTGGGCATAAATACGTTTATTTCTGCAAATGGTGCACATATAAAATGTGCTGATGAAGTTATACATAAATCGGTACTTTCGATTGAAATTGTTCATGATATTTCAAATTTCGCTGAATTACATGGTCACAGTGTTTCTTATTTTACAGAAGAATTTGTAATGAATGGTATTGCCTCAAAAGACGAACGTGTAATACGAGCATTAAATGAAACGTTAAATTTAGAGCGGTATCCTGACAAAGTTAGAAACTTGTCAGAAGAGATTTATTGTGTATGTCTGTATGCTGATGAAACAGAAGCTCAAAAATTCTTTGAAAGATATCCAGCACTTACGTTTGAACGTTTTCATGGTTACGTTATGAATGTGTTGGAAGATAATAAAGTATCGAAGCTAACTGCAATTCAAAAGGTATTGGAACATCTGGAAATTTGTAAATCAGAAGCAATTGCTTTTGGTGACGGTGGAAATGATGTTGAGATGTTACAGTATGTAGGACTGGGAATTGCGATGGGGAATGGCGGAGAAGAGTTAAAAACAAGAGCAGATTTCGTTACAAAGAAATCAAGTGAAGGTGGTATTTCTTTTGCTTTAAAAGAGTTTGGGATTATTTAAAAATAATAGCTAGTCAGTGCAGAGAGAGCCTGTTTAATAACAGGATTTTTTTGTCTAATAATATTCTTGCAATAAAAGGAAGGGAATGAGTATAATGAAAAGTAGTTAGGTAAGCTAATTAAATGAAAGGAAGGAGAGTGAAAATGAATGGATTCAAAAAAAGGTGCTCTTCCTTTAGGGATTGAGCCTTATGCAGAGTTAATAAAAAAGACAGCATCAGCGGATACGGATCAAGTCGCAGCAAAACTTGGTTTGTTAATGTTATGGACGTCTGATAATGTTCTTGATGCTGTTGACGTAGATTTAGCTCCGCTTGGTATTTCGGAAAGTAAATTAGATTTTTTACTGTTATTTATTTTGCGTGAAATGGAATCGAATGGGGAAGAAGTGAACATGAGTCCTTCGGATATTGCGAGTCGATTAGGGATTACACGTGCTTCTGTCACTGGCTTATTAGATTGGATGGAGAAACGAGAGTTAATCGTAAGATTCCATCATTCTGAAGATCGAAGAAGATTAAAGGTGAAAATTACTCCAAAAGGAAAAGAACGAGTTACGCATTCTTTACCAACTTTTTGGTTATCTTGCGCTTCGTTAGTTGATGACTTTAATCAAGAAGAGCGTCAAGTTTTAGAGAAGCTATTAAATAAAATGCAAGTAACTATGCAGGTGAAATTAGGAGAAGGTAGATAAAAAAGTTGATTGTGAGAGTCGACTTTTTTATTTAACCATATAATTAGGTTACCTTATTATATGGTTAGCTAATTTGATCAAGGTGGTGATATGTCTTTTAACGTAAACAAATTAAGTGAGTATTGAAGGAATGTCATTTTGAGTAATTTGCTTCAGATGTTTTAAACCGATGGGAAAAATCATTGTAAGGGGGAGATTTTATGATGGAAATATCAAAAGAAGTAAATAGTGAAAGGAATTATGCAGTAATGACAGCGGTGTTATGTTGGGCAGGTATGGTAGTTATGTCCAGCCTATATGTGACGATTCCTTTAAATGCTCTATTTTCAGACCTTTTTAAGGTTTCATTAGCGCAATCTGCGGCTACAGGCAGTATATTTTCTGTAGGCTTTGCTATAGGTTGTTTGTTATTTGGGGCAATCTCTGATAAATATGGGCGGAAGAAAGTGATTTTTATCGGATTACTTGCGCTGTCGATTGTTTCTTTTTTATTAGGGTTTGTCGATAGTTTATTTTGGCTTGTTATTCTTCGAGGATTACAGGGTATAGCAGCAGCTACATTTTCTCCAGTAGCGTTGGCTTACGTTGTAGAAATGTTTCCAGTAGAAAAAAAGGTTACAACAATAGGATTTGTTAGTACCGGTTTTTTAGTAGCTGGAATTGCAGGGCAAGTAATAAGTACAGCTGTTAGTCAGCATTTTGGATGGCATATGGTGTTCTTTCTTCTTAGTATTGTCTATATCATTACTGCTGTATGGATTCATTATTCTCTTCCGAAAGGGGAAACGTCTCAATCCTATACTGATATTTTGGGACCAATTAAACAGATGGGTAAAGTTTTTACACATAAAAGCTTAGTATTGAGCTATATGATTGCTTTTGTTTTATTAATGGCTTTTGTTAATATGTATACTGTTTTAGGGAATTATTTGAGCTCTCCTACTTACAATTTAACTCCAGAACAAATTCTTTATTTTCGCTTAGCAGGGCTATTTGGTATGTTGCTGTCACCACTTGCGGGTCGCTTAACAAAGAGGTTCGAAGTAAGGCAAGTTCTTCAAGGCGGATTGTTGGTCTCTATTTTTAGTCTAAGTTCAATGGGCTTTATTTCGAACCTGCCGCTACTTGTAATGATGAGCGTCTGTTTTGTAATAGGTATTGCTATATCCGTTCCGTCTTTAGTTTCTCTTGTCAGCCAATTAGGAGGAAAATCAAGGGGAATAGCAGTTTCTATTTATACTTTCATTTTATTTTTAGGAACTAGTATAGGACCTATTATTTCTATTTATCTTATGAAATTAGGGGACTATGCTCAGACGTTTATTTTATTAGGATTGATACTCTTTATTGGTGTTGTTTCCACTCTTTTTATTCGAATAAAGGAATGCAAGGATCTTTAATATGCTCAACTAATAAAATATGAATTTGCCCGCGATGATGATAAAAATGTGCAACGATTTCAAGCAACCACTCGAATCGAGAGTAAGAAATACCCCAATAGGCAGTTGTAACTTCTGCTAATTCTTCTTGGGAATAGGAAAGAAATGTTTTAGAGAGAAGATTGTATCCTTCAATCATCGTTTGTTGCATGTGAGCAATCGATTCAGGCGTACGTTCTAAATAAAAGGTATGTAACTCTTTTTCAGTAATACCATTTAATATGAGTAAATCAGCGTGGCAAATAAGGGAAAGATGTGTACACATTTCAAATAATGACCGCTTTGATTCAATCGGCTTTATTTTCAAATCACTTTCAGTATATTGGTTCAGTATTTGAATGGAAGTATCGATAGCAATTTTAACTTGATTCAATGCAGATGGAACAAACATTGTAATTATTCTCGCCTCCATATATAATAGTTTCTTAAGGGTATTATATCATACTCAAAATTCCGAAAATTCTAGTAGTTTGACTAGCATAGTGAAAAGTATTATATTGTAAAAGGTCATATGAAACGTGAAATAGAATGGAATGTAATTATTGAGTTAGGAGTTAGACCAATGAGCTTGAAATATGGAAGAGATACAATTGTTGAAGTTGACTTAAATGCTGTAAAACATAATGTAAAAGAATTTAAAAAACGTGTGAATGATGAAAATATTGCAATGATGGCTGCTGTAAAAGCGAATGGGTATGGTCATGGGGCAGTTGAAGTTGCGAAATCGGCTATTGAAGCAGGAATAAACCAACTTGCAGTTGCATTTGTAGACGAAGCAATTGAATTAAGAGAAGCTGGAATCACTGTACCTATTTTAATTTTAGGATATACACCAGTAGCAGCTGTAGAAGATGTAATTCAATATGACGTTATGATGACTGTTTATAGAGTAGAAGATTTACATGGTATAGATGAAGTTGCAAACCATCTTCAAAAGAAAGTGCGAATTCATGTGAAAATTGATACAGGAATGAGCCGTATCGGTTTACAGGAAGAAGAAGTTAAACCGTTTTTTGAAGAGTTAAAAAGTATGCGATATGTAGAAGTAGTAGGGATGTTTACACATTACTCTACCGCTGATGAAATAGATAAAACTTATACAAATATGCAAACAAGTTTGTTTGAGAAAGCTGTAAATACAGCGGAAGAATTAGGAATTCATTTTCCATATATTCATAGTTCAAACAGTGCAGGATCAATGGAACTTAGTAACACATTTCAAAATATGGTTCGTGTCGGTATTGGAATTTACGGTATGTACCCTTCAAGAGAAGTGGATCATACAGTTGCTTCCTTACAGCCAGCGTTGTCTTTAAAATCAAAAGTAGCTCATGTTAAACATGCGAAGAAAAATCGTGGTGTTAGCTATGGGAATACGTATGTAACAACGGGTGAAGAATGGATTGCAACTGTACCAATTGGTTATGCTGATGGTTATAATCGTCAGTTATCTAATAAAGGGCATGCATTAATTAATGGAGTTAGAGTACCTGTTATTGGTCGTGTTTGTATGGATCAGCTTATGCTAGATGTTACAAATGCAATGCCAGTACAAGTAGGAGAAGAAGTTGTATTCTACGGCAAACAAGGTGAAGAAGAGATTGCGGTGGAAGAAATAGCAGATATGTTAGGTACAATTAACTATGAAGTTACATGTATGTTAGATAGAAGAATTCCACGTGTTTATAAAGAAAATGATGAAACGACTGCGGTTGTAAATATATTAAGAAAAAACTGAATCGATATGATTCAGTTTTTTTATTTTTGACAAATGAAAAATGTTCTATTTGCACCATGTATTTGAATGTTTTTAAATCCCACAGAGTTTAAAGAGATAATAATTTCGTCTCTAGAATAACATGCTTCCTCGATGGAAAAGTTAATATTATTCCGATAATTCGTAATAATCATACTTTGTCATAATTTCAAATCCACACTGTGTATATAGTTTTAAAGCATTGTTATTTTTCGTTTCGACGTCTAATTCAATTGTTGAAACGCCTTTTGTAATAAGTGTATGTACCATATAACTAAGAATATCTTTACCATATCCTTTACCTTGATAAGAAGGATGAACTGCGAATCCTGATAGTGTAGTAGACTGCTCTTGCTCAGTAACGGTAATCGTTCCAATTGCTTTTTCATTAATAAAAGCAATGTAAACTTGATGAGAAGGTGACTTCATCATTTTTTGTAACCATGTGGATGTATTTGCTGCCGAATCTCCAAAAGCTTTACTAGCGATTTCTATAAGGTCAGGAAGTAATTCAGAAGATGCAACGGTAAGGTTAATATGATTTTTCATTGTTTTTTGTGCTTCGTTTATTTTGAACTCCATACCGTACTCACTATATAAATAAGGTAAGTTCATTTGTTTTGCAAATGATTTCCCTGAAATAGAGTCACCATTAATTATAAGAAGGGCTTCATCTGCCTCTCTTTTTTGTATTTCTTTCATTGCAGTTTGTAAAAGAGTAGTGCCTATAAGTTGTTTTCTATAGTTTGGATGAACAAATCCTATTAACTCCAGTTTAGTCGGTCTTTCAAAGTCATACATACTTAATGCACCGATTAATTGAGTACCATCATAAAATAGAAAATCATTTACCACTTCTTTATTACGGGCAGTTAAAAAGTTGACATGCAAATCTGACGAGTAATCAATTTTATCGTGTTGCCCGCAAACATGAGCTAAATCTTTCAGCTGTTGTATTTCGTTTGCTGTTAAAGATTTCTTTTTTTCAATATTCATTTCACAATCCCTCCTTTTTCTGTAAATTCTCTAAATTAAGTATATAACATAATGTAATTAAGAGGTAAAAATTAGGGGGAGATTATTATTTCTTTATATAGTGTATTAAAGTTTGAGATTCTACATAAGAAGTACCAAAAAGGTGAAGAATGTGTGTATATAAAGCAATTTCTTTGTATTTGCGAAAAAAATTAGTTATGATAATACTAAGAAAATATATATGTTTTGGGGGTAATGAATGAAAAAATTATTTGAATACGTATTATTAACAATTGGATCTATTATTGTAGCTGGTTCACTAGAGCTTATTTTAGCGCCTAATGGATTAGTAGATGGTGGAGTAACTGCGATTGCTATTATGGCAAATAAGGTTGCAGGGCTACCACTTTACGGAGTGTTTTTAGGACTTAATATTCCTATTTTACTATTTACTGCAAAAGTAATGGGAAAGAAGTTTTTTATCCGTACATCCTATGCAAATGTTGTTACAACACTCGGATTGATTTATTTAAAACCATTTCCAGCAATTACGACTTCGGAATTATTAATTGTACTTTATGGAGGAGTTCTATTTGGTGTTGGTGTTGGGATTGTTGTAAAAATGGGCGGGGCAATTGATGGATCAGAAATGTTAGCTGTTTGGATGAATAAGCATTTTAAAGTACCAATTAGTACATTTTTACTTGCTGTAAATGCGGTTATTTTTGTATTTGTTGCTATTTTATTTTCAATTGAGCAAGCGATGTTCTCATTAGCAATTTTCTATATTGTTACGAAGATGATTGATTTCATATTAGACGGTATTAATCAAGGAAAGAGCGTCATGATTATTTCGAATAAAAATAAAGAAATTGGCGAACTGCTTATGAAAGAATTACAACTGTCTGTTACGTATCTACATGGAGAAGGTGGTTTTTTAGGAGAGCACCAGAGAATTATTTATTGTATTACAAACCGTTTCATTTATCCGAAAATGAAAGATCTCGTTCTCTCTGTAGATCCAAGTGCTATAATTGAAGCTTCTTATTCAACAGAAACAACTGGTGTAAAGCGTCCAGGAAGGACAGCGAAATCAGGGCAAGTATCAGAAAAATAGTGAATGAAAATAACTCCACGCAAGTATAACTTGCGTGGAGTTATTTTTAGTTAGGGAACCAGACTCTTTTCAGTAATTTGACAACAGTTTCGATACAATCTTCTGGAATACTACCAAAACCGAGTAATACAAACGACGCCTCTCTTAAATTATGAATAGAATCGTATGTTGAGAGAGGGTACAACTTAATGCGTTGTTTCGCAGCGGCATGAATAAGTTCTTGTTCGTTCATCCCATTATGAACGTGAAGTACGATATGAAGTCCTGATTGTTCACCGAGTATATGAATGTGAGCTCCCATTTCGTCCGTGACAGATTTAACTAATGAAATGTGCTTTCTTTTATATAGCGTACGAATTCGATTTATATGACGTTCCCAATCACCTTTTTGAATAAAGGTGGCAAAAGCGAGTTGCTGCAGGGTAGAAACCGTTTGTTTAAACATGCCACCAAGTTCTTTATAGGCTCTTAAAAGATGAGGTGGTAAGACGATATATCCCATTCGCAAAGAAGGTAAAAAGGATTTCGAGAAAGTTCCCATATAAATAACACGTTCCTTTGAATCCAGTCCTTGTAAAGAAGGAATAGGTTTGCCTACATAACGGAATTCCCCATCGTAATCATCTTCAATAATATATCCCCCGCAATCATTCGCCCATTTTAATAGTTCGAGTCTTCTAGATAAAGGCATAATTATTCCAAGAGGAAATTGGTGTGATGGAGTGACGTATGCTACATTAGCACCTGATTCACGTAAAGCTGAAATATGAATCCCTTTATCATCTAAAGGGATAGGATGAATAGGAAGATCAGCACTTTGAATCATAGCAGTTATACGGTGAAATCCAGGGTTTTCGATTCCGTATTCTTTTTTTGAACCAAGCAGTTGAAGTAGTAGCCAAAGAAGAGGCTGCGTACCGGCTCCGATAATAATTTGATCAGGTGAAGAATGTACCCCGCGGGCATGATATAAATATTTTGAAATATGCTCTCGAAGAACAAACTCGCCTTGAGGATCTTCTTTAGAAAATAATTTATCTTCGTACTGGCATAAGGTTTCGTGTAATGCTCTTTTCCAATTTGTAATTGGAAAAGCAGTTTGATCAATAAGCCCTTGGCTACAATCATAGTCATATAGTTCTTCTATCGTGTTTTTAGTTTTGTGTGACGCAATGTTTTCACTTTTTTGTATGATATCAATATCAACCTCTGCAACAAAAATCCCACGTTTCGGTTTACTTTCTACATAACCCTCAGCTAGTAATTGTTGATAAGCAGATTCAACAGTAATACGGCTAACATTAAGTTGTACCGCTAAATTTCTGTGAGAAGGAAGGCGTGTACCGGCAGGCAGTGATCCCTGAGAGATTTCTCGTTTCATATATTCGTAAATTTGTAAATAAATTGGTATTTTACTTTCTAATTGCAATGGGATAGTAAGATCCATTTTATGAATTCTCCTTTAAAAACTGGCCATATAAAAAATAATCGAACTGTCACTTAAGTTAGGGGCAGTTACTTTTTATAATAATGATATAACATTTAGAAAATTTTATGAATAGTAAGGAGAGAATCATAATGAATATTAGAGAAGTAGTAACAGAAGCTGATTTACATGATGTATTCCCCGTATTACAGCAATTAAGAACGAAACTTTCAAGAGAAGAAGCAAGTTCTTTATTTCAAAAAATGAAAGAAGAAAAGTATAAACTACTCTCGTTACAGAATGAAGATGGCGAAGTTGTTAGTCTCGCTGGTGTAGCGATTTGTACGAACTTTTATAATGAGAAACATGTTTTTGTATATGATCTTGTAACTGCGAAAGCTCACAGATCAAAAGGGTATGGTAAGGTTCTACTATCATATGTAGAAAAATGGGGGGAAGAGAAAGGGTGCAGTTCTATCGTTCTTACATCAGCGTTTCCAAGGGTTGATGCCCATCGTTTTTATGAAAGAGAAGGCTATGATAAGGTAAGTTATTCTTTTTATAAAGAGTTATAATACTAAGTAGGTTCTATGTGAGATAACATATAGAACCTACTTTTATTTAGAAGTATAAGATGAAGAGGGTTAATTGCTTATTTTGTCGAATAGTTTCTTTACAATTGAGCCGATAATATTGAATTTAAAGAAGGTTAGGGGAGTTTATACTTGGAAAAGATTCAGAAACTATTAGTCCCAAAAGGTGTAAGAGTTATCGTAATATCTGATATTCATGGGGAATTAAATCTTTTAAAAGAATTATTACATAAAGTTAATTTTAAAGATGATGATTATTTAATTATAAATGGCGACCTTTGTGAGAAGGGGAGCGATAGCATTGGCGTCGTAGACTATGTGATGGATCTAGTAATTAGCAAGTCAAATGTTTATGTTGTTGAAGGGAATTGTGAAGTTGTAGTTGAAGCGCTTGTAAATGAAAATCCTGCGCTAATAAATTATTTATGTACGCGAAAAAATACAATTTTTAATGAATGGCTAGGGAAATTGAACGTTACCGTTAATGAAGAAAGTGATATTTGTGAAGTGAAAAACATATTGATGAGCCATTTTTCAAAAGAAATAAAGTGGCTAACAGGATTGCCAACTGCTATTGAAACTGAGGAGTATATCTTTGTACATGCTGGCCTTGAAGATAGAGAGGATTGGAAACAAACAGATAGGAAAAATGCAATTGCAATGCCAGGGTTTTTTAATAAGTCACACCGAGCGGATAAGTACGTAATTGTTGGACATTGGCCTGTTGTGAACTATTCTGAAGAAGCGCCGTCTAATAATCCAGTTATTGATAAGGAGAAAAAAATTATTGCGATTGATGGTGGTAATGCGATTAAAGAAGCAGGGCAATTAAATGCATTTATTATTTATCGAGATATTTTAAATGATACATTTTCCTATACATATGTAGATCATTTTCCGCAGTATGAAGTATTGGCCGATTTTAATACGAATTCAGTAATGCAGGGCGGGGTTACAGCCCATTCCGAACGAGAAAGCCCATCGCCTTTAGGCATGGGATGAAAGTGAGGTTGGAAACGGGGTGCCACTGAAAATCGCAAGGTTCGTGGTACTTTAAGTATCCAAAGTATAGGTAGTTTCTTCGAGTCTTTTTGTTGTAATTTTTCGAAAGTAAATGATACATTGTAACTAGAATCAATGATGATAGAAGTACGTTTCAAAGTGTTTGAGAGGAAAATCTCCTCACCTCATGTAGTTGTAAAGTTTATGGACACGTTCTCATTTTGTTTCTATTGCTAGAAATGTATCAAATGAATGATGTTGAAAATCAAAAAACAAGGGGATGAAACGTATGTCACAGACCCTAACAGTGAAAGTGAAATTGATTCCAACAAAAGAGCAAATCCGTTTATTGGAACAAAGTAGTCACGAATATATCAAAGTTATAAATACACTTGTATCAGAAATGGTTGAAGCAAAGAAAAGTACGAAAAAAAGCACAAAAGATATTGAAGCAAATATCCCAAGTGCAGTGAAGAATCAAGCGATTAAAGACGCGAAAAGTTTGTTTGCTACAAAAGTAAAGAAAAGTAATTATAAAATCATTCCGATTCTAAAGAGACCTGTTTGTGTATGGAACAATCAAAATTATTCATTTGAAGCCACTCATATTTCAATCCCGTTTAAGGTAAATGGAAAGTCGACGCGTTTAAAGGTCCGCGCTTTATTAATCGATAAAAACAATCGCAATCTGAATCTGTTAAAACATAAATTAGGTACACTTCGCATCACAAAGAAATCGAATAAGTGGATGGCACAAATATCTGTCACGCTTCCTACAAATGAAAGGGCGGGAACGAAAATTTTAGGAGTAGACTTAGGTCTCAAGGTCCCCGCAGTAGCAATCACAGATGATGATAAGATTCGTTTTTTTGGAAATGATAGGCAAAACAAATGTAAGAAGCGTAAGTTTCGGTGTATTCGTAAGAAATTAGGAAAAGCCAAAAAAGTGAATGCGATTCGGCGATTGGATGATAAAGAACAAAGATGGATGCAAGATAAAGATCATAAAATAAGTCGTGAAATCATTAATTTTGCGATTGCAAATCATATTTCTGTCATTCGATTAGAACAATTAACGAATATAAGACAGACGGCAAGAACAAGCCGTAAAAACGAAAAAAACCTACACACTTGGTCATTCTATCGTTTGTCAAAATTTATTGAATATAAAGCGATATTAGCTGATATTCAGGTTGAATATGTGAATCCAGCGTATACAAGTCAAAGCTGTCCGAAATGCGCTGAAAAGAACAGGGCACAAGACAGAAAGTACAAGTGTCAATGTGGGTTTGAGACACACCGTGATATCGTTGGGGCGATGAATATTCGCTACGCAACTGTGATTGATGGTAACAGTCAATCAGCCTAAGCACCTATATGGTCTGGTTTAGGAGGGGCAATGAGATGCCCTCATCTTGAAGGCTGTTCAAAACAGAAATGGACTGCGAACGCTTAGTTATTCAAGAATCCCACCCGTAATTCCGTAAGGATTCGGGCTTGCGACTTTAGTCGTGGGAGTCTCAATGTATGTAAACAAATAGGAACAAATGAACTACTTTATGTGAAAAACGAGTATATAAAGCAACTTGAATCAGGTGAGTATACAGTGAAAATGGATATTTCTTGTGCGCAAATAGGCGTTAGAAAAGGGGATATCGTTTCTCTCATTGATGATAGCTGCATGGGATATGATTTAATTAAAAAAGATGGAGTAGAAGGCTGGATAGAGAAAGGGATTCTACTTGAGATAGAAAAGAAGGGAAATAAAATATTTAGCTAAAATAGGAGGGATATAACCTCCTATTTTTTATTAACTATGTTACGAGTTCGTACTTCATCTAATTTTTTCTGAAGTTCCGTTTCTAAATTAAAATCGAAAAAATTAGCGAACTTACATAAATAATTCGTATCTTATAACAAAATTATACAATATAGAGTAGAGTTTTGTTTTGATTTTTCAGAAAAAACATTATAATTATATATGAAATAAAGAGAGATGTAGGAGGAAATTATGCAAAACGTTATATTAAAGGGGAACAAAGTTACAATTCGTACAATTGAGGAATCAGATATAAAAACATTATGGAGTATTGTATATAAAGAAGAAAACCCAGAATGGAAGAAATGGGATGCACCATACTTTCCAATATCAATGCAAGAATACACGCCATATAAAGAAAATTCACAAAAACGTTTAAAAGAAGAACCGCTATCGAATTTAATTGTCGAAAATGATGGTCAAATCATTGGGACAGTAGGTTTTTATTGGGAACATAAACCGACGCGTTGGTTAGAGATGGGAATCGTTATTTATGACCCAGCATACTGGAATGGTGGCTACGGTACAGAAGCATTAACACTATATAGAGATTTACTATTTGAAAATATGGAGATTGGTAGAGTAGGGCTCACAACTTGGTCTGGAAATGAACGAATGATGAAAGTAGCGGAAAAAATAGGGATGCGATTAGAAGGTAGAATGCGAAATTGTCGATATTATAACGGGACATACTATGATTCTATTCGAATGGGAATGATTCGTGAAGAATGGGAAGAGCTTTGTGTAACGAAGGGGTGAGGAAGCGTGTACGCTATTATTGCTACATTTGATAGAGTGTTTACTTATAAAATTAGAGAATTGCAAAGTGAATTAACGAATATAATCGGAACAAACCAACTAGCTGGAGTAGAACCCCATATTACATTGGCTGATTATAATGAGTTAGATGTTAATTTATATACGGAGAAATTAAAGGAGTTTGTAGCTTTTCAAGAGAACATTGCTGCTGTAACTTTTCCTTCTGTTGGAACTTTTCCTACTAACGGAACGATCTTTCTAGCACCGACCATTACCAATGAATTATTAAGATTTCATCATTCTTATCATGATTATTTCAAAACTTTTCATGATAATCCAAACTCATATTACGTACCAGAAAAATGGGTTTCGCATTGCACGATTGCTAATGGGTTAAATTCAAATCAGTTTTTAAGTGTAATGGATTATATATATAAAAAATTTGATGTTACAACAGCTTCGATTGAGAAGTTGAAATTAATTAAAGTAAATTATGAAAATGGTTCTGCCGTTTCTTCTAGTATTTTAGCAGAGTGTAATTTAAAGAGAATGGAGACATCGAGATGACATATGTAATTAGAGAAATGAAGCAAGAAGATATTCATGCTGTACAAAACGTAGCGAAAATAGCTTGGCATGATACTTACGAAGGAATTATTCCGAGAGCGATTCAAGACAACTTTTTAAATGAAGCGTATTCCGATGAAAAAATGAAATATCGCCTTGAAAATACACATTTATTTGTTGCGGAAGAAGAGGGAGAAGTAATTGGATTTGCGAATTTTTCACCAATTAGACTGCAAAATGAAGCAGAATTAGGTGCGATTTATTTGTTGCCAGATCAGCAAGGGAAAGGGATAGGGACAGCTTTGTTACAAAAAGGGATCACGACGTTAAAAGGGATTCGAAAAATGTACATTCATGTAGAAGCGGAAAATGAAAAAGGAAAACGATTTTATGAAGCAAAAGGTTTTGCGGCTTTAGAGCAATTTGAAGAAGATTTCGAAGGGCATATGCTGCAAACAGTGAGAATGGTTTTATACATATAAGGAGGATCAGAAATGAAAATTTTTGATTTCAGTGAAAAAGTGGGAAAGCATATATCAGCATTTCAATCTAACTTTATAATGTCAAAAATATTAAAACATCAAGGGAATATACATATCGGTTCTATGCATCTACAACCGAGTGGAGTTATTGGATATCATGAAGCAGTTGTATCTCAACTGCTTCTAATTGTACAAGGAGAAGGATTTGTTTGCGGATCAGATAAAGAAAAAGTGAAGATAGGAGCTGGACAAGCTGCGTTTTGGGCGGAGGGCGAGTTACATGAAATGAGTACGGAAAAAGGATTGATGGCAATTGTAATTGAGTCAGACGGTCTTGAAAATGGTATTTCAATGATGATTAGAGGGCAGGAGGGAGAAAGGAATGATTACAAAAGCGAATGAGGAAGAAACGAAACAAATATTAAATTATGCAGCTCAATCTCTTTTCGAAGGAACAAAGGGGAATTGTCAGGTAAGTACAGAAAAAGCGATTGAAATTACAAAACCTTTAGTAGAAAAAGGGGCGTATTATATAGTTACAAAGGAAGAAAATAAAGTAGTAGGATGGATACTAATAGGAGGAAATGTGGACTATTTCTCTCGTGAAAAACTTGGTTTTATTTATGAATTGTATGTTTTTTCAGAGTATCGCGGGAGAGGGTTATCACGAAAACTAATGAAAGCTGGGATCAAGGAACTACAAGAAAAGTATTCAGAAATTCGCTTGAATGTATTTGCAGGGAACTTTGCAAAAGAAATGTACGAAGATTTTGGCTTCGTTGAAAGACAAGTAATCATGACTTTGAAGTGAGAAAACGATTTTAAGTGGGCGAAGAAACAAGAAAAAGAAAATGAGTATGTAATTTGTAAAGGTTATATTCTGAATTTTGGGTAAAAAAGGTTTTCTTTTTATTATTAAATAGAGGTAGAAACGCTTAGTAGTCCTTTTAAAAAAAACAATAAATTTATATTGTATAATATAATGTTATTATAGTAAAAGAGAAATTTTGGGAAAATATCATTTTTTTGTTTAGAAATTTTTAAATTATTGATATAATCAATTTGTAGAATTGATTATTGGTTAATTTTACTATTTTTGAATTTTAAGGGGGATTTAATAATGGCAGGACAAATTCGTATGTCACCAGAGGAGCTTAAATCGAAAGCAACTCGATATGGACAAGGTGCAAATCAAATTGAGGACATTTTACGTCAGTTACAAAACTTACAAAATGAATTAAGAGGAGAATGGGAAGGTCGTGCTTTCGAAGGTTTTGATCAACAGTTCAATCAATTAAAACCAAAAGTACAAAACTTCGCACAGCTATTACAAGAAATTAATATGCAGCTTAATAAAACTGCAGAGGCTGTTTCTAGACACGACGAAGATCTTTCTCGTAATTTCGGTCTACAATAAAAACGGGTAAAAAGAAACATGTAATTTAGCCATGCAACTTTCGTTGTATGGCTAAATTACTTTAAAACTAGAGTAAGATAAGGAGTCCTTAACTTAATAGACTCGCAGCCGCAGGAGTGATAAGTAGTGAAAAAGTTTAAGTGGAGCATCTTGTTGTTTATTATTTTAGCTCTTGTGCTATCAACAGGAGTCTCCTATTTAGCATTAAATCAAAATGTTAAGAAAGCTAATGAGAATAGCACGCCAAAAATGACAGTTGCATTAGTAAATGAAGATCAAGGAACTGTATTTGAAGGGAATAAAATAGCGTTTGGAGATCAATTTGTTAAAAATGTAAATAAAAATACGAAACAAGAATGGTACGTAGTTAGTCGCGGAGTAGCAGAAAATGGTTTGAAAAATAATAATTACAATATGATGATTGTAATACCTAATGATTTTTCTAGGAAGGCCGTTGCGATTGATTCAGAACTACCAGAGAAATTAACGTTAAACTACAAAGTAAATGCAACTGGGAATAAAGATTTGAAAGCTGAGGCTGAAAATACGGCGTCTACAATTTTAGAGGATTTCAATAAGCAAATCATCGACGTTTATTTTGCAAGTATTATCGGTAAGTTGCAAGGTGCACAAGATAATATAGGTAAAATAATTGAAAAAGGAAACGTTCAAACAACTATGTACAAAAAAGATGTACACAGTCCTTTGGCAAATTACACAAATCAATTTAAAATAGTGCAAGATTATACTGGTGTTTCTGTTAATAGTTTTAAAGGATTTCAGGATGTATTAAAAGGTTTCGGTCAAGTGTTAGATGAAGGGAATAAATCTAACAATACTTACTTAGAAGGCTTTAATAACTTCCAAAAAATGCAATCTGATAATAACCTGTTAGCGAATAATTTTACGAGTCAATTTAATCAATACATGAGTGAAATGAATACAGGCGATGTTTTAAAGCAGTTAAGTGCATTGGAATCCGCTAATAAAGTTATTACAAATCAATTTACGCTTTCAGAGAAAGAACCAAATATTTTAGCTGATGCTTCAGCAATTCAAAAATATTTAACAGATGTAAAAAAACAAGTGTCAGAATATGATACAGAACTTGCAGGAAAGTTAGAAAGTGATATTCAAGAGACTGTAATTAAAAAGTTAAAGCAATCTATGTCGAACGATGGAAAGCAAGAGATCTTTATAAATACGTTAATGAAACAACCAGACGTTCGAATAAAGAAACAAATCGAAAATTTAATTGCGAAATTACCTAGTTTAAACATGGAAGAAATCGCTCAAAGTGATTTGCCAGATGCAACGAAATTACAACTGCAAAATGTAATTCAATTTACAAATAAATATAATAAAGAAAATAACTTTAATTATGATCCTGTAAATAAAATCTCTTTAGGAAATTCAATTAAAGAAGTAAAGAATAGTCTTTATAAAGAGGGAATTACATTTAGTGATACAGCGAAAGTAATTAAAATGGAATCTTCACAAACTTTGAAGATAAAGATTCCAGAAGAATTTGAACTAGATGGAAGTACAGGATTCTTACATATTGATGGTGATGATCGTACAAGTGATTTTCTTCAAAGCGAAGCAAGAGAAATTACAATATCTCCTCGTAATGAAGGGGATATAAAGATTAGCTTGCATGTGAAGTTAAAAGATCCAAACATCAATATAGATGTTTTCTCTCCTGTAATGTGGCAGTGGGAATTGAGCGGGAATCATAAAAAAGAAACCAGTTCTGAAAAAGAAGAACCTAATAAAGAAGATAAAGGAACACAAACTGAAAACAGCAAGGTGGAAAATGTGGTTCATAAATCACAGTATGGCATAATGCCGTTAGTACACAATGCTCAAACGCCTATTATTCAAAAAACAGAACAAGGTAACAATGATAATGGAGGAACCTCTGAAGGCGGAACGGGAACAGATCCAGGAGGAAACCCAGGAGGCGGAACAGGAACGGATAATGGTGGTAACTCAAAAATTATTGAAAGTACAACGAATCAAGTTGTACATCAAAAAACAGAAGTATTAACAAAAAATACATCTAGTGTATTAATAAAAGAAGCAGTAGATACAGTTGAAAGTTATCAAGGTTTAATTAGTCTGTACGAAATGTATTATGGGATTGATTTAAGAACGCAAGATGTAGGTCCTAAGCTAGAAGAGGGAAGTTTAGATGCAATTGCAACTGAACAATCTTTGTACTACGTATTAAATAAACAAAGCTTAATTGATTTAATTTCAAACCTTGTTTCATCTAGTATTACGACAGAAGTTAAGCAAGATATGACAGGTTTAAAACAAAAAATAGACTCTTATCAACAATTCATTACTAGTGCGGATCAAAATTCAATGCTACTAGCAGAGAAATTAAATGAAACATCGCAGCAAGCAAATAATATGAATCAAAATTTAGGGGAATATTTAAAAGGTTTAGCGACATGGCGTGAAAGTAGCTTAAAGCTAGTTGAGGGACAGCAAGTGCTAACAACAAATAATACTGGTGAGCAAACAGCTGTTTTATCGTTAGATTCTGGTATTAAATCATTAATGATGCAAAGTCAGTCATTGGTCGAGAGTTCGAAGCATAGTTTAACAACATCAGACGATGTATATAAAACATTTGATCAAATTAATGGACAAGCAAAAGAAATTCAAGACAGCGGAACGACAATTGTTTCAAAGGCTGATTCATTATTAAATGACTTTACAAAGAAAATGGAAGATGATAAATCATTCTCCAAAAACTTTACTGGAATTTTGGCTAATAGCCGAATTGGTGATCGCCAAAATGAAATGTTATACCAATTTTTATCTAGTCCAGTTCAGAAACAAAATGATGGAGTAATTGTAGCTGGTAATGCTTTTACACCATATTTAATCGTATTAACTTGTTTTATTGTTGCATTATTTACAGCATACGCAATTGCGAATCAAGAAAAGAAACGAACGCAATCAGATCATTTTGAAGAGAAGTTCTCATTAATTGATATGAATGTACCAACTACAGTAGTGGCATTCGGTATATCAATTGTGGAAGGAATTAGTATAGGTATCATTTCTGGACGTCTTTTACAGTTCGGTCAAGATCAAAGTTTACTATGGATTGCGTTTATCACAATCATTATGATGGCGTTTGTATTGGTCTCAACATACTTATTACGACAAATAAAAATGGTAGGGATGTTTATACTATTAGTATTTTTAAGTATGTACCTATTTTTAACTGAAGCAGTTGGAAGTAAAGTAGATCAAATGTCGTCTGTTGGAAAGGTACGTCAATTCTCACCGCTTCAGTATATAGAAAGTTTTCTAAATGATTTTATTAGCGGTAAAGATACTGGAAAAGTTATTTTCATCGTGTTGTTTGTAATTGCCATTATCGGATTAGTTAGTAATCTATTTGTATGGCATAAGAAATGGGAGGAAAAAGAAGTAAATGATCAAACAATGGAGCATAGTGGCTAAGTTATCATTTCTCTCTATCCTTTTACTGTTTGTCGCGCTACCGATAAGGAGCGCGGCTGACAGTTATCTTGGTGATGATGGGAAGATTAAGTTTAAAGTGGATCGACTTGAAGAAAGCGACCAAGAAAAAAATAAAAAGGAACATAAGGAAACGGAATTAGATAAAGCATCAATTGAGTTATTTAACAAAGAAGTAGAAGAAGAAATTCAGAAAAAGAAAAAGAAAGAACAAAAAGAGATGGAATCTTTACGAGATTCTCTTTTTATAAAACAAAAAGAAATAAATAGTGTTAAAGATACGAAAAATAGTTTGTTTAGCAGTGAATACGTTGTGAGAAAAAGTGCAGATGAAGTAGCGAGTAATGAAACAATGAATGAAAAGCCAATTAGTACAACAATAATAATATTATTTGGCGGTGGCATTGTACTTATTTGCATCGGAATTTATACAGTTCTTCGAAAAAGTTGGAGGTAAGGAGATGGCAATACAAACACACATTAATGTAACAGTAGATTTTAGTAAATGGAATGGAACTACATATGATTTGCGTATCCCTAATCATCAATCTATTAAATATTTATTGAAAAATTTGATAGATACATTAAAGATTGATAATCATGAAGGTTCGCATTTTGTAATAAAAGTAAAAAATAAATCAATTGTTTTAACAGATAACGATCGTTTAATAAATCATCAAATAACAGATGGGGATATTTTGCAAGTGTTGTAAAGAATATTTCCTACTTTTAGTTATTTGAAAATAAGTTATTACGGGTTATAAAGAAAAGGAGAAGAGGATAAAAATGACGGAAAAAACAATTCAAATTGATGCAATGAACTATCAATTTCAAATAGAAAAAGAAAATTGGAAATTGGAGATGACCAAATCTCAAACACGTATAAAAGACTTCCGTCAATTCGATATAATTACGGGCGCATCATCTGAGTTTGTACCATTAACGATAGAAGAAACGGATGATATGTTTACTTTTATATTTCAAGTGGATAAAAAATTATATAAGTGGGACGATCTTAGCCGTTTTGGAAGAAATGAGAAATTAAGACTGCTTCGAAATGTTGCGCAGTTTCGTAAATATTTAAATAAACGAATCACGTTCTTTTTACATCCGGACAATATAGTTTTTAATGCTAATTTAATACCAAGTATTATACATAGAGGAATTAGAGATATTGTTCCACCAACCCCGTTGTTAGAAGAGCAATTTTTAACACAATATAAGTGTCTAATTATTGCTTTATTCTCCCAAAAGCACAATTTTGATGATTTGTATGCTGGGTTACTAAAAGATGCAAAAGAAACAACATTTGAACAAACCGTTGCTCAAATGGAAAGTTTAGATGCATTACTGCAGTTTCTGGATGACAGCTTTGAGAAGGAACAAACAAAAACAGAAAAAAATATGCAGTTAGTACATAAAAAGAGCTACAAATCATTTAAATATTTAGCTTTTTCCTTCATAGCGGCGACAGTTGTTTTAGTTGCTCCTTTAATATATTTCACTTTTATAAAATTTCCTTATCAAAATAAATTATTAGAAGCAAATGCGAATTTCATAGCAACTGATTATGACAAAGTAATTACTCAATTAAATGAAGAGGAATTTGAATCATTACCGGTTGCGTCTAAATATGAGTTAGCATTTGCATACATTACAGCTGAAAAACTAGGTGAAAATCAAAAGAAAGCAATTATGAAAAATATTAGTTTGAAAAGTGATGAAAAGTATTTACTTTATTGGATGTATAACGGAAAAGGTGATTTTGATAAATCATTAGATTTAGCTAAGACACTTGATGATCCGCAGCTTATTATGTACGGCCTTGTTAAACAAATTGAATCGCTGAAAAATAATCCGGACTTGTCAGGAGAAGAGCGTGATCAAAAGTTAAAAACATATGAACAACAATTAGATGAGTATAAAAAGAAATATGGCAATTCATCAAGCGATAAAGACTTGTCGGACACAGAGAAAAAAGAGTAAGCAAGCACTTGATGAGACAGTTGAAAAGGAGCAGTGAACACGGATGGAGCAACTATTAGTATTGACTTATGGAGACAAAATATATAAGTGCACATTACATCCAAATGAGCAATCAATAGTGTCGATTGGAAAAGAGTGGACAAATGATATTACGAATCCAAGTTTAGAACAAGAAGTAGAATTAAAGTGGAATAATGAAGTGAACGCTTGGATGGTAGAAGATCAATTAATAGAATTCAATAAGGAGTTTGAGATTGGAAAAACGAAAGACGTGAGCTTAAAAGTCTTTATATCTATTATTGGCACAACTAAAGTGTTTGATATAGGAACGAAACATTCTCTTACAATTAGTCAAAATAGTTATGATGATATCGCTATTACAGGAAGTAGCGTAGATTTAATGTTATCTCGTGAAACGTTGTACGATGCATTTAAAGTGAACGTATATGACGGGGATGTATTTCATAATTATACGAAGCTACAAGATAGCGTTATGTTAGAAGCAGGAGACCAATTATATTTTGATGGTGTCTTAGTGGAGATTGGCAGTGAAGATATTCAAGTATTGTCTTCAGAAGATAATGTGAAATCTGCGTTACCTATTTTAGTAGAATCAGAAACCTTTTATCAAAGTGGTTATCCAGACTATCATCGTTCACCACGTATTATTTATCGTGAACCAGAAGAGAAAATGACAGTTGCGAAACCATCAAGTAAGCCGGCAAAACCAACTGAGCATTTAGCAAGAATAATCGCACCTTCTCTTGTCATGATTGTTGTAACAGTATTACTTGCTATTTTTATGAAATATGGTCTATTTATATTAGCATCAGTTGCAATGACTGTAGTAACGATAGTTGTTTCTGTCACATCATATATAAAAAATTTAAAGCAATATAAAATCGACATTATTGAACGTGACAAAAGTTATAGAGAGTATATAAAACAAAAAACGAAAGATTTACATGCAGAAAGTGAAAAGCAGCGTCATGCATTACATTATCACAATCCAAATGTTGAAGAAATACGTAATATGGCTGTTCAAGTAAATCCTCGTATTTATGAAAAAACAATGCAACATCATGATTTCTTAACATTTAGCGTTGGGACAGGACAAGCTAATACGAGTTTTGAAATTCAATTTAATGAAGAAGAATTTAGTCAAACGAAAGATGAATTAATTGATATAGCGCGTGAACTAAGACAGCGTTATCTTTCATTGGAAGATGTACCAGTTGTTACAGATTTAATGAATGGACCAGTAGGCTACATTGGACAGCGCTCTTTAGTGCTAGAACAATTACAATTATTAGTCGTACAAACCGCTTTATTCCATAGCTATTATGACTTGCAGTTTATTACTATTTTTCCTGAAGAAGAAAAAGAGAAATGGGATTGGATGCGCTGGTTACCTCATGGAAGTGTTCGTGATATAAATGTACGTGGATTTGTATACCATGATCGTAGCCGAGATCAAGTGTTAAATAGTTTATATCAAATATTAAAAGAGAGAAAACAAAAAGTAGATGAAAAAAGTTCAACAAATGAAAAACTGTATTTCGCACCACACTATATTGTACTCATTACAGATGAAAAACTAATTTTAGATCATGTTGTTATGGAATTTTTCAATGACGACCCGAGTCAATTAGGTGTATCACTTGTATTTGTTCAAGATGTTATGCAAAGTTTACCAGAGCACGTGAAAACGGTAATTGATATAAGAGATGCAAAGCAAGGGAACATCATCTTAGAACAAGGAGAGCTTGTTAACCGTCAATTTAAATTGAATCATGTACCGAAAGGGTTCAATTTAGAAGATGTTTCACGAGCACTAGCACCGTTAAATCATTTGCAAAACTTAAAAAATAGTATTCCAGAAAGCGTAACATTCCTAGAAATGTACGGTGTTGAAAAAATAAAAGAGTTAAACATTACAAGTCGCTGGCAGAAAAATGCAGCGCATAAATCTTTAGCTGTACCGCTCGGATTACGCGGTAAAGAAGACATCGTAAACTTAAATTTACATGAAAAAGCACACGGACCACACGGATTAATAGCTGGTACAACTGGTTCAGGTAAGTCGGAAATTATACAATCTTATATTTTATCTCTAGCTGTCAATTTCCATCCTTACGAAGTTGCCTTTCTACTTATTGACTATAAAGGCGGCGGTATGGCGAATTTATTTAAAAACTTACCGCATTTATTAGGAACAATTACAAACTTAGATGGAGCGCAAAGTATGAGAGCGCTCGCATCAATTAAAGCTGAATTACAAAAAAGACAACGATTATTTGGAGAAAATGATGTAAACCATATTAATCAGTATCAAAAACTGTATAAAGAAGGCTTAGTAAGTGAACCGATGCCACATCTATTTTTAATTAGTGATGAATTCGCGGAACTGAAGTCAGAACAACCAGAATTCATGAAAGAGTTAGTTTCAACAGCGCGTATCGGACGTTCACTCGGAATTCATTTAATATTAGCTACGCAAAAACCGAGCGGTGTTGTAGATGATCAAATTTGGAGTAACTCGAAATTCAAACTGGCATTGAAAGTTCAAAATACGTCAGATAGTAATGAAATTTTAAAAACACCAGATGCAGCTGAAATTACATTGCCAGGACGTGCCTATTTACAAGTTGGGAATAATGAAATTTATGAACTATTCCAATCGGCATGGAGCGGAGCAGATTATGTAGAAAATAAAGAGGATAAAGAACATTTAGACGCAACGATATATGCAATAAACGATCTAGGACAATATGAAATATTAAGTGAAGACTTAAGTGGACTTGGTAGCAGTTCAGACGTAATAAGTGTACCGTCTGAACTTGATGCTGTCATTAATTACATTCACGATTATGCAGAAGTAAATGAAATTGAAGCATTAGCAAGACCGTGGTTACCACCACTTCCAGAAAGCGTATATTTACAAGACTTACATGCTATTCAGTTCAAAGAAGCATGGACGAAAGAAAAGAAACCATTAAAAGCAACAGTTGGTTTACTAGATCAGCCTGAATTACAATCACAAACACCATTAACATTAGATATTAGTAAAGACGGACACGTAGCGGTCTTCTCAAGTCCAGGTTACGGAAAATCAACATTCTTACAATCAGTCATTATGGATGTAGCTCGTCAGCATAGTCCGGAGCATTTGCATGTGTATTTATTAGACTTCGGAACAAACGGTTTAATGCCATTAAAATCTTTACCGCATGTGGCAGATATCATTACATTAGATCAAGTTGAAAAATGCGAGAAGTTTCTTCGTCGCATAGAAGACCTATTAAAAGATAGAAAGCAATTGCTAAGTAAATATGGCGTTGCGAGTCTTGAAATGTATGAGAGAGCTAGTAAAGAAGTATTACCAACAGTATTAATTACGTTAGATAACTATGATGCTGTTAGAGAAGCTGGATTTGTCGAAGACTTTGAACGAATTGTTGCACAAATTGTACGTGAAGGGGCAGCGGTAGGAATTCATTTAATGCTTACGGCTACACGTCAAAATGCATTGAGAGTACAAGTAAATACAAATATTAAACTACAAATTGCTCTATATATGATAGATGAGGCAGAATCTAGAGCTATTGTAGGAAGAACAGAGTTGAAAATTGAAGAATTAGCAGGTCGTGGTTTAGTTAAAATTGACGAACCAACAATCTTCCAAACAGCTTTACCGACAGATGGAAAAGATGTCCTTACTCGAATTGAAAATATACAAGCTGAAGGAAAAGAGATGGATTCCTTCTGGGATGGAGAAAGACCGAAAGTAATTCCTATGGTACCTGAAGTTCTGGAATACAAAGAGTTTATTGCATGGCCAGAAACAAGAAAAATTATTGAAGCAGGCAAACTAACATTTGGTGTAGAAACAGAAAACGTTACACCTCTCGAATTAGATTTAACTGAAGCATCTAATATTGTTGTAGGGGGAATTAAGAAAGATGAAGTTGAAAATGTAGTTCATCAATTCCTTAAACAATTGGCTGAAAGTGGACACTTTGACCTAGGTTTAATTGATACAAGAACACGTAATTTCTCAAACTACAGAGAGAGTGCTGCTTTATATGTAGCTGAAAAAACAGGAATTGAGAAAACGATTAAACAAGTTACAAATGCTTATAAGTCGAGAGAAGCGGCGTTTAAAGAGGAGCAGGAAGATTCAAGTGAAACAGTTAATCCAGCTGAATTTATTAAGAAATTTAAGCCGATTGTAATCGTAATTGCAGATGTAAATGATATTTTAAGTAATTTAGAAGATAGCGATATATATAGTTTAGCGGAATTAATAACAAATGGTGCATTTATGGGCATCCACTTCGTAATTGGCTGTGATGTTGATTCAATTGACAGTCGATACGATTTAGTTTCAAAAACAATAAAAGCGCAATCTCATGTTATTTTACTTAGAAAATCATCGGGACAAATGGTCTTTGATGTATCTAATAAAGATTTAAGTAGTACAAAATTAAATCCATTTGAAGGGTATTTTGTTGAAAATCGTTTTGCTACTAGAATTAAAGTGCCAACTATTTAAGGAGGGATTTGCATGGGGATAGAGGAATTAAATAGTCAAAAATCTGGTTTGTTAAGTAGTATAAGTCATCAACAAGGGCAATTGGCTGAATTACAAATGAAACTACGAAGGCTAACAACTGCTAAAGGGAAATTTGTAAATAATCTTGAAGCAATTAAACAAAATCAAGAGCAGTTTAAGTCTTTAGAAATAAACGAGAGTAGTTGGAAAGGGCAAAGAGCAACTACTTTTAAAGAAACTTATGAACAACAAGTTATTTCGAATTTAGGGAAGTTTATCGGAGAACTAGGGAGAGTGCAAGAAGACATCGATCAAGCTATACGGCGGCTTGAAAGAGAAATCGCTACATGTGAGTCTAGTATTCTTTCTTTAAGTAGAAGTGTTTCAATGGTTGACGCTAGTATTCAAGTAGAAGTACAGAAGGCGGGGAAATGATAAATGGGGGAAATTAAATTAAATAAAGGGGTATTTGATGCGAAAGTAAGTGAATTGAAAAGTGGCGCTAGTGATTTAGGTAAGACTAAATTTAATGGTATACAGTTACAGCGTACGAATTTAAGTAAACTAAAAAAATATTGTGAAGCGATTGAAAAGTTATCGAAAAAAGTGCAGCAATATGAACAAATACTACAAAAAGATATTAGTAGAATTCAGCAAACAGGACAAGAAATGGTTCAGCAAGATGAAAAGCTTGGAAAAGATTTGAAAGACAGTTCAGCTCACCGTGCTATGTAAAGGGATAGGAGGGGGAAAATATGAGCAAAATCATAGAGTTACAAGAAGTAAAAGAACTGCAAGAGCGGTTTAATTCAAGTGCTGAAGAGTTAAATCAACATTTGGAAACATTGCAGCAAAAAATAGAGGACTTTACACAAATTAACTCTTTTCAAGGGAAAGCTGCTGATACTATTAAGAATCATTTATCTACAGTTCATGGAGCTGTTATCACTGGATTTACAGTTACAACGGAAATGTTAAAAAGTCAATTTCAAAAAGCAATAGAGGAGTTTAACAGTGAGGTTGACAGTGATGCAGATGCAAAAATTCATGGAAGTTATTTGGATGATGTAAAGAAAAAAGTTAATGGATATAGTGAGGGATTTAGCCACTCTAATGAAGAGGCGAAAAAAACAGTAGGTACGATTAGTGACATCGTCGCAATTCAATATCCATCATCATCAAGCATCACTGAAGGCGCTGTAAAAAGCCAAAAAGAAATCAGTGATACATTAGAAAAATTAGAGACTTATAACAGTAAGCAAAGTGACCTGCAAGAGTTTGATGAATTAATGCGTAAAATAGATGAGGGAATGAAACAAATAAAAGTGAATAATGGGAATTTGTCTAGCGCCTCAATAGGGAAGTTATTAGCTGACACATCAATTGGAAATATCATTAAGGGATTGGCAGATGCCATGACTAAGTTTGATATTGGGAATAAGGGAGCTAAGGCTACTTTAAATGCTTACATACGCATGCATTATGTTACAAAGAAATTGGGTTTGGAAGTTCTTTTCGATCCTAAAGGCCGAAAAGGTAAAGGGGCATATACATTATCGACTTCTAAGAAAGAAGATATGGTTTTAGCAGAAAGAATACTTAAAATGGATAATAAAGATGACGTGTTATTCAAATATTTAAAGGATAAATTAGAATTTAAATTCGAGGGTTTGAAAACAACAAAGGAACAAATAAAAAAGGCACGCAGAAATATTTATAAATTACCAGAGTTTCAAAATTACGCAGATTTTCAAATGGATCGGGAGAACAAAGGATTGCCTACCGCTATTGGGAAAAAAGGACTGAGTTCATTTAAAGCTGCTTGGGCAGACGGCTTAAAGGATATTAATCCTATGAAATGGAAAGAAGCGTTTAAAGGCTTGGGTAAAGCAGGCGGATTATTGAAAGGAGCAGGTATTTTTGGAGCGGTTGTGTCAGTTGGAGGTAATGTTGTTGATGCTAAAGAAGGTGGTTGGCAGTTAAAAGATGTAGTTGATGTAGCAACAGATTCAGCTGTAGATATTGGAGCAAATGCTGGAGCGATGGCAGCTGGTGCTGTAGCAGGATCGTTTTTCCTTCCGCCGCTTGGTACTGTGGTTGGAGCTGGTACTGCAGTATTTGCTACCTGGGCGATGAATTATAAATTTGAAAAGCTTGGGGGAGACAATCTAATTGATATTACTAAAAAAGGAGTTAAAAATGTAACTGAAAAGATAGATGGGAAATTTAAAATCGGGGAAAAAATAAAATCTATATTTTGGTGATTAGAAAGGTGTATATAAGTAATGTGGAATATAAAAGAAGAGGATTTAGAGAAATTTAGAATGACATGTAGAAGTCGTTTAAATCCTGAAGGTGTCACTGGATTTATGCTCGGAACAATATTTTATACTTCATTGTTCATGATTATTATTTTTTTGGGGGGAATAGATTATTATACCACTGTGTTTGATAAAGTAATTGTTAGGGTTGAATTAGTGTTATATGGTTTGCAAGTAATGTTTTTAATTCTATATTTATTCCCTAAAGCGCGTTTTAAATTTCAAAAATTACAAACGCTCGTTATATTATTATATGCATTTCAACTTGGAACTATCGGATGCACGTTATTTGTTCTTTCTGGAATGATTGAGCATTCAATTGATCTCCATACACGTATTTATGTAGGTCTATTAGTATTAGGTGGAATAATTGTTCATATTGTGACAACAGTTGATACATTTAAACAAGCAAGCGAAGGTGCATTTAGTAGTGGGGACAAATCAGCTTCGTTTTTTAGTAAAACAAAGGGACATGTTATACGAGGTGCTGTAATTTATGTGTTAATTCTTCTTGTTTTGATTTATATAAATAATAATTACTCATTAAACACAATGTTTGGTTATGTTATATGTAATGTTGTTATGTATGCAGTGGCCATTGGTGCAGCAGAATTTCAATTATTGGCTTATTGTAGATTTAAATTCCCTTCATTTAACATATCATGGGAGCAACATAAAAGAGAGTCTCCAAGATATCAAAAGAAAAATAAAAAAGGTAAATCAAAACGTAAGGCGTAAAGGAAATGAGTATAGTAGATTTAAATGTTTGTCATTTACTATAATGTGGAAGGGATATGAAGGGGAGCGTAAGTGACATTTGAAGAAACATAAAAAATATAGCCAAGAGAAGGTATAGTAAAAGGAGTAGGTATTATGAAAATTCAATATAAAGCATTATCACTCTTAAATTTAATTAGCATTACCCAAATTGTAAAAAAAGAAGATTGGTTATTACCTGCTATCGCACTGAGAAATCAAGTTGTTCATAATGGAATATATGCAGTAGGTCCTGTTCTTTTTAAATATCAGCCATTGGACAATGAACCAGAGTACGGCGAATATACGTATTCTGTTCCAGTAAATGAACGTGTTAAATTAGGGGAGAATTCTGCATATGAATACGTTGATGGATTAATTATTGAAGAGGCATTAAGTGTTCGATTTACTGATGAAGATGGTGATATGGAGGAAGCTTATAATTTAATACATGAGTTTGCAGAACAGCATCATATTAAATTAGATAGCGGTTTTTATCACGTATGTTTAGATGTATACGGTGACATGTGGCTAGATATTTATGCTCCTATTATAGAAGTAGGTGAAACAATAAAATGATAATTGAAGGACAAAGTATTGCATATACAAATGTTGTTTCAAAAGAGTACTATTTTCATTACGAAGATATGGAAGAAGCAATTGAACATTTTATGTCAGAAATTGCAACAGCGAATTTAACAGTAAAAGGTCCGATGTTTTATGCTTTAAAAAATATACCATCTGATGAAAATATGTACGTTGAATTATTCATGCCAGTAAATGAAGATAAAATTCCAACATCAGAAACACTTCAATTTAGGAGCTATTATTATGTTGATGAGATGCTCATGAAACGATATACGGGAGATTATGAAAAATTAACAGAGCAGGTATACGGTGAAATGCTTCAGTATATGGAGGATAATAACCTGAATTTAGCCTCGCCAATTTATCATGTGTTTAGCGGTGATGAGTCTTTACAGTATGTTGAAGTGAAGATTGCTGTATTTAATGAAGAATAATATTTTAAGCTTGTGACTTTTAAAATATGGAAACATCATGAAATATCATAAAAGAGATAGTTTTGAATAGGGTTTGGGGAAATGACATAAATAAAACCTTCTCTTCTTGTTAGAATGAGGAGGTTTTTTTATTCTAAAATCTATATGCAATTGATTGAATAGTTCGACATTAGATTTTTCAGTTGGGCCAATCTGTATGGGGAGTAGTTACGTTCTGCAGTTCGCTTTGTTCTTATTTTGAAAGGTAAAATTTATTCGAAAGTCAATTTGGAAAGAGGGAAAGGTGTTATTTTGGATAAAGATCGGAATGTTTCGGAAACAGAGAAAAGTTTTTTTCAAAGGACAATAGTATCTATCTATAAAGCGTTAGAACTTATAGTGAAATATACAATGATTCTTATAATAATAATGTCAATATTTGTGATAATTGCTGCTGTTTATTTTAAAATATATGAGGGTATAGGGGCGGGGGTATTCCTCTTAATCTCGTCATTATTTGCATATTTGGTATTTTTTAAGAAAAGTAAAAATGCCTAAATTAATAGCGAAAATAAAAATCCAAAGATTAACAACTATAATATGTTATTTGAAGAGGGAAAGTTTTGTATATGGCATGAATGTATAACA
>NZ_JBALMG010000137.1:0-17625 GCF_036963225.1 Bacillus sp. JJ783
TAGTAGGCGTTGATCATCAAACTTCATAATTGCTTCTCCTTCCTTCACATAAATATAATTTACAAGTAATTATATTTATGGAAATAGCTCTAATGTAGACTATATCATAATTTACTAAAATATAAATATCATTTTTCTTCCCAATGAAAATTCCTGTTTTTTCATATATTTCGATACAAAAAAACTTTCTCAACACAAAAATAAGAATTTTCAGTTTTTTATCCCATGAAAATCTATTATAATAAAGTTAATAAATGTTTGACCTCTCCTAATTCATGTACATATGGATGATCAGTAGTTGCTGCTACTGATCTATTTTTTTGATTTCAGAAAGCAAATACGCCGCATCCTTTCCTACACCACAAATAAGTGCCGAACCCCTTTGAGATTGCCAGGGCAATCCGATATAATACAATCCTCTTACTAGACTTATTCCCTTTATATGATTAGGAAATCCTTTCTCATTCACAGCCTTTTCTATTTCAATCCATTTATAATCTTGAACAAAACCAGTTGACCATATAATACTTTGTGCCCTATACGTATCACCATTCTGAAACATAATGTTATTTTCTGATGCACTTACTACTTTTCCCCATAGTTTCATTGCTTCATTACGAATGAGTTCCTTACCTTCAAAACCAAAAATAGGATCCTTTCTCTTCTGAAACCACCTTCCTCTCTTTGTATTTATTTCAGCATACAATAAACCTATTTTTTCTAACCAATTGAAAATACTTTTTCTAAAAAGATGTAACGGTAAAAACGTTAAAGGATGACTGATAGACATCGTAACTTCATGAGTTTTTGCAAGTTCTACTGCTATTTGCATGCCTGAATTCCCGCCACCTACTACTAGTACTCTTCCCTTTGGAATTTGCGATGGTGATATATATTGTGATGAATGTATTTGAAAAATATGTGATGAAAGATGTTGTGAAAATGAGGGGATGAATGGTTGCTGAAAACCACCTGATGCGATAATAACTTTTTTCGATTGTAAAATTTCTGTAGGAGTGTGTAATTCAAATATTTCTTTCTCTTTCCTTATTTTTAAAACTTCAGTTTGCAATTGTACGGGTAATTTATAATGCCTTGCATATCCTTCTAAATAATTTGCAATCTCATCTTTATATGGAAATCCATTTTTCTCTCCTATTAATGCCATACCTGGCAAACTACTATATGCCCTCGGTGTAAAAAGCTGCAAAGAATCATATCGGTTTCTCCATGAATCACCAATTTGGTTTCCCGCCTCAAGTAATAAGAAACTATATCCTTCCTGCTTCAAGTAGTATCCCATTGTTAATCCAGCTTGACCAGCTCCAACGATAATTATATCTTTCACTCCAATCCCTCCTTCTCCCAAACACATGAATACATGTTCATATGTTCATACGTTTCCATAATCATAACATTTTATTTTTATATAATTCAATATCTACCCAAAATAAAAAGAGCAGTTTACTATAAAGTAAACGCCCCTTAATATGTATCATCTCGTTACTCATTAATATTTCAATTGTCCCTAAAGGATCTAACGGCCCATACACACTATCACCTAAATTTATTATCATTTCGACCTTACGACGTGAAATATCTTTTAATACCGCCTTTAAAGCGTGACTATTTCCATAAATATCTGAAATTATCACTATTTTTCTTTTCATTGTAACCCCTATTTTGATAAATTATTTATGACACCTCAATTTCTAAACCATTTCCTCATAAAATGTAATTCTATTTGAAAATGGATCAATCACTGTTAATTCAAGTGTATCCCAAGGTGTTTTTTCTATATTAGGTTTAGAATATAAATATTCTTTACTCGATAATACAGTTTGGTAGTTTTTTAAATCTTTCATTTTCACACGAATCGCACCGCCTGGTGATGCATCACCATGATGCTCAGATAAATGTATCACAGCATCCTTTAACGAAATTTGCATATATAATGGCATATTTTCCTCATACCGATGTTCCCAATCCAGTTTAAATCCTAAAAAATTAAAGTAAAATAACTGAGCCTTTTCAATATCAAAAATTCTAAATATAGGTGTAATCATTTATAATACCCTCCTATTTATATACATCCGCCGCCAATTCCCGCAAAACATCTACATTCATCACTTCAAAACATCCATTATTTTTCTTTATAATCTCTTTATCACAAAAAACATTTAATGTTCGTAATAAATGCCGATAACTCGTTCCTAACAATTCGGCTGTTTCCGTTAAATTCCCACTAAACACAATTCTATTTCCGTGCTGAACCGCTCGTTCCCCTGCTGCTAACATATAACTCGCAAGTCGATTTTCAAGCGGATATAGTAAATTAATTGTACTATTTTTTGAAAGTCGATTTAATTTATTGGCTAAAGAACCGCAAATGCATCTTAAAAATTTCGCATCATGAAACAACTGATTTCTAACTTTCCCTAAAGGCAAACCAACACAATAAGAATCTGCCATTACTTGTACGTTTGAAGTGATCCTTTGAGAGTGAATTAACTCTACATCCCCTAACAATTGCAAGCTATCATAAAAACATAATAATACAGATTTCCCGTTACTTAATGTGTTAAACGCTTTCGCTTTTCCTTCAACAAAGAAATATAAATAATCTATCTCTTCATTTTCTCTACAAATGAACTCATTCTTTTTAAAAAATATAAGTTCCATATATGGCTTCATATCACTACTAAAAAATGAGTCAATATTATTTTGTTTCATATAATCTGCTAATTTATTTGAATTACATACTTTCTTCATAGTTCCCCACCTTTACAACTCATCCCCATTTTAATCAAAATTTTCTTCTTCTACTATGACATATGTCATAGTAATACACAATTTCAACATGATACAGTCATTACAAACATGAAATACAAAGGGGATATTACATTGTATAACTTTCTTTCTGTCTTTATTGGTGTGCTTATTGCCATTATGCTTCCATTGAACGGAATTTTATCTGAGTTGATTGGCAATTATACAGCGAGTGTTGTCATTCATCTTGTAGGTTTAATAGCAGTTGTTTTCGTGCTAGTCCTTAACAAAAATAAAATTCACTTTGAAAAAGGTATTCCACTTTATTTATATAGCGCTGGAGCGATTGGTGTATTCACTGTTCTTTTTAGCAATATAAGCTTCTCTGCTCTTGGTGCCTCTATTACTATCGCATTAGGCTTACTTGGTCAATCTATTGCTTCTATCGTAATTGATCATTTCGGTTTATTAGGTATGAAAGTTGCGAAGTTTGAAAAGAAAAAACTAGTTGGGTTATTATTCATCTCTTCTGGAATTATTATCATGACAATTTATTAATGGGGGCAAGAATATGTTATATATTTGTATCGCTATTTTAGTTGGAGTATCCATCGTTGTTGCTAGAATTATTAACGCGAATTTAGCAAAGAAAATTGGAAATTGGGAAGGTACGTTTTTTAATTATATTACTGGATTATTTTTCTCTATGTTATTTTTAATTTTCAGTTCAGATTCGTTGTATATTTCTAGTCATACACTGCAATCCATACCTATCGCTGTATACTTAGGCGGATTAGTAGGTGTTATCGTCATCTCATTATCAAACTATATTACTCCTAAAATTCCAGCATTTTATTTAACGTTACTCATCTTTATCGGACAATTATTTACGGGGACTATCATTGATTTCTTCTTGTCACACGAACTCTCAATGGGCAAAATTGTCGGTGGAATTTTCGTATTAATAGGGCTTACTTACAATTTACTCGTTGATCGCCCTATAAAAACTGTGAAGCATAGCCACGTACAACTATAATACTTTACGCTTACCTATCATATATTAATAGAAAAGCTCTTCAAACGAAGTAATAGAGAGGAGAATATTCTATTAAAAAAATTATTTTACTGCTAGGTAGTGTATTGATTATTTTTGGAATCGTATGGTTTTTCAACTCTGGAAAATCTATTCAAGATTTCTATACAGCAAGCAAACCAAAGAAGAAAGCTACTATTATTTCAACTCAAAGAGACCCAAATGCACCTCCTGTCTTTTTAGGAAAACAGGAAATAAAAGATATACATGTAGAGTCAATTAAAACAAGAAAATCTATCTTCCTTACAAAAACAGATGAATTAAAAACATTCATTAACAGTATGGACACAGCAAAAAAAGGCGATTTAACGCTAGATGAAGAAGGTTCTGATTCAGTAGATTGTAACATGTGGATTACTTTCCAAGATGGGACTTATAAACAATATTTAATTTGGATAGTAGATAACAACAGTAGTGAAGTTATGATTGCCCATCAAAACACTCCTGATGACGTAGACCTTACTTATTATCAATTAAATGAAGGGAATTCGAAAAAAGTATATAACTTATTTAAAAAGGTTATTTAATAGAAAAAGTCATGAGCTAATAGGCCCATGACTTTTTCTATTTATATATATTCAGGGAACACTTTACAGCTCTTTTCCTGCTCCATATCATGACCAAAGAAAACAATCGGGTTCTCTTTTATCACAACCTCTTTCAAACGTTTAATTGAAGCTAAAGCTAATTCCGGATCAAATCCAGCGAACGGCACTTCATCTTCAAAATTTTCTTTCGTATAAGATGCATCAATTGTTAATAACACAGGACCGGATTTTTCTGTCTCAATTAATAGTGACTGATGCCCCGGAGTATGTCCTGGTGTATACAATAATTGAACTCCTGGTACGACTTCATAATCCCCTTCAATGATTTTGTAGTTTAAATTCGGCAATATACATTCTTTCATATATTCTTCACTATGTTGTGCCGCCTCATATTCAGCACGCTGCACGATAATCGGTGTATTTGTAAAAGCACCATTTCCTCCTGCATGATCAAAATGTAAGTGAGAACTAATAATATACAGAAGGTCTTCTGGTTCATACCCTGCACGCTTTAAAATATTTACGATTCTATCTTCTTCAGTCATTTTTGGTAAAATCTGTCCCTCAACAAATGTACCGTCAAATAAATTTTCATTATTAACCGCACTTTCTGGCATACCTGTATCTACTATAATTGGCCCTTCTTCTGTCTCCAATAAATAACACCATACTGGTAAGTTCAATAAATTCCCCGGTGTGAGCGTACTATTAACAGAAGAATGGTCTAACATACAACGACCTGCTGGAACGAAATAAAGCTTTTTTACCGTCATTATGTATCCACCTTTTCATTTAGTTTTGGATAAGACAATACAGTAAAAATTCCTCCTGTTAGAAATAAACTCCTTCTCTTCTTCCATTGTTTCAACTATTATTTTTAGGTTGTTCACAAATTCTTCATTACAGCATTACTTATCATTTTTAAATTTCCGAATAGCAAAAAACAATAACCTAGCTGTGATATAACATATAGCAATTCCTACGAAACTAACGCTAAAATCATCTGTATGAATAGCCATAACTTTTAAAACATCTAAATTTAATACGTGACCAATTAACGAATACATAATGATAATTGCCATTACGATTAAATAATCGCTTTTGCTTAGTTTTGCTGTCATAGTCATTCACCTCGCATTATTTTCTATACTAATTGTATATTATTTATCAGAATTTTGAAACTAATTAAATGACAACATAAAAAGGAGTGTACTTTTTTACATAACAACACTTCCCATCTATAATGAAAGAGAAAAAGACTCTTACTTTAATGGAGGGAATAAAAATGAAAGCAATTGGTTTACATGAATACTTACCTATTGAAGAAGAAAACAGTTTAATTGATATTGAAGTTGAAAGACCTGTTGCCACAGGAAGAGATATACTTGTTAAGATTAATGCGATTTCCGTTAACCCAGTTGATACAAAAGTTCGCTCTCCGAAAGATAAAAAAGAAGATATAGCGAAAATACTTGGCTGGGATGCTTGTGGTGTTGTTGTACAAACTGGCGAAGGTTGTACATTATTTAAAGAAGGCGATGAAGTGTTTTACGCTGGAAGCATTACGAGACAAGGTACATATAGTGAATACCATTTAGTTGATGAAAGAATCGTTGGTAAAAAACCAAAAACTTTAAGCGATGCTGAATCTGCAGCAATTCCTTTAACAGCTATTACAGCGTGGGAAGGTTTATTCGAACGTTTAGGCATTGATTACGCTAAGAAAAGTGAAAATACATTTAAAAATATTTTAATTATCGGCGGAGCTGGTGGTGTAGGTTCAATCGCAATTCAGCTTGCGAAATGGGCTGGACTAAATGTCATCGCAACTGCTTCCCGCGGTGAAACGATAGACTGGGTGAAAAAGTTTGGTGCTGATCATACAATTAACCATCACAAACCGTTAAAAGATCAAATAGTAGAACTTGGGCTAAAAGATGTCGATTACATCTTCTGCTTAAACAATACAGATCAACATTGGCAAGCAATCGGTGACCTCATTAAACCACAAGGGAAAATTTGCTCTATCGTAGAAAATGAGCACCCTCTTGAAATGGGGATTTTAAAAAGTAAAAGCGCTACATTCGTTTGGGAGTTTATGTTCACAAAAGCGATGTATGAAACTGGTGATATGAGTACGCAGCACGAACTATTAAATAAAGTAAGCGAGCTATTAGATGAAGGTATTCTTCAAACTACTTTAAATGATACGTTAACACCAATTAATGCAGAAAACCTTAAAAAAGCACATGCATTACTTGAGGGTGGACGTACAATTGGGAAGATTGTATTAGAAAAGTTTTAATAACAAAAGTCCGATTTCTAAATAAGAAATCGGACTTTTTTATTACCTTTATTTACTTGAAATCTCTTGATCATTTTGAACTTCTAACGGAGCTCTCTTCCCTATTCCGAAAGCATAGAAACTAATTGTTACGATAGCTAAGAAAACAATACCTACAATTAGTGAAATACGAGTATCATCGTTAAACCACATACCGATTAATACCATAATTAAAAAGGCAATTGTTAAATAGTTTGTAACAGGAGCAAATGGCATTTTGAATGGATGATCTTTCATCTCTGCTCCCTTTTCTTTTCTAAAACGAATTTGACTAATTAAAATAACAAACCATGGCACCATACCAGGAAGTACACTTGCACTATATACATATACGAATAAGTTTTTCGGTGCAATGTAGCTTAAAACAACACCAACCGCTAAACCGATAATTACGCCAACTGTACCGAATAAAGGTACACCATTTTTAGAAATTTTCGCAAAATATTTTGGTGCTTGTCCATTTACACCTAACGTATACAGCATACGCCCAGCACTATAAATACCACTATTACAACCTGACATTGCCGCTGTAATAACAACGAAGTTAATAAGTCCAGCCGCTGCCGTAATACCGACCTTCGCAAAAGTCGCTACGAACGGACTACCAATTGAACTTAATTGATCCCAAGGATAAACAGTTACAATAACGAAAATAGCACCAATATAGAAAATTAAAATACGCCAAATTGTACTTTGAATTGCTCTAGTAAGTGTCTTCTTCGGATTTTTCGCTTCACCAGCAGTAATCCCGATTAATTCCACACCTTGATATGCCCCAACTACAAGTGATAGCGCAAAGAAGAATCCTGAAAAACCACCTGTGAAGAAACCACCATTTTTCCACAGATTAGATATACCAATTGCTTCTCCTCCGTTCCCAATTCCGAAGAAAATGAGACCGAATCCGGCAATAATCATTAATAAAATCGTAACAATTTTAATCATTGCAAACCAAAATTCAAATTCACCAAATGACTTAACCGAAATTAAGTTAGCCGCACCAAGAATAACCATCGCGATAACACCAGGTATCCAAGCCGGTAAATCCGGGAACCAATATTTCATATACGCCCCAACTGCGATAATCTCTGACATCCCAACGATAACCCACTGGAACCAGTTACTCCATGCCGTCATATAACCAGCTAATGGATGAATATACTTGTGACCAAATGTCGCAAATGAACCTGTGCTTGGCTCCATATACAACATTTCTCCCATGGCACGCATAATGAAGAAGATAAAAATACCTGCGATTGCATATGCAAGCATTACTGACGGACCTGTCCATTTAATCGTGCTGGCTGACCCCATAAACAAACCAACACCAATTGTTCCGCCTAAAGCAATCATTTGAATATGACGTGCTTCTAAACCTCGTTTCAATTCTTTGTTTGCCACTTCATTTCCCCCTCTTAGATGATTCATAGCCGCATTTTAAAGTAAGATGTTTTACCCCTAATTCCTCTTCGGCCCTGAAAATGATGAAACAAACGTCATTTTAGACTAACTTTAAAGCTATCCTAAAATCTTATTTTGCCTCTTATAAAATTTCCAAAACCCCTCATCTTCCTATTTTCTATAAAACTTAAAATTGCTTACTTCATATTAATTCATTTATCTGAAAAGTTCAATTATTTTTTCAATAAATCATTATACATAAATCTGATTAATTTTTAACTAAATTAACAATAAAATACATCTATTCAATATGATTCCTGTATAAATGTTATTACAATATAAATAACCAAGGAAAGCATATCTTCCTCGGTTTCATACCGCATGTACTTTAATATTTATAGTTGATAACGTCATTTCCTACCATTTAAATGCATTTTATTTCCCTTGCTACTATCACGTAAAAATTCTATTTTCACATATCATCTGAGGATTTAGTATATTAGTAAAATTACCTATCTTTGCATACCTAATACATCCGTCCAATCTTAATCACTCAATTCTTATTTCTGAGAATTGATCCTTAGTAGTACGAAAACAAAGAAGTCCAGTAATACATCACTGGACTTCTTCTTTATTTTCCAACAAAACTTCCTTATCAAAACGAACAAATTTACTCTGTACTTCCATTCCAGCTGCTTCATATACGCGGGGTGCTCCTGTAATATTCTCAGAATCTACATTCAGATGCACTTTTGAAATCCCCTCTTCGTACAATTGACCAAATGCATACTGTAACAGAGCTAATCCTAACCCTTGTTTCCGCTTAGAACGTCTTACACCTAAATGAGTAATTTCAGCTTTATTATCAGTACCCTTTTTACTAAAAATAAAGCCCACTACTTCATCCTCAACCATTGCTAGTGACCATAACGTAGGATGAAACCCAGCTCTTTCAGTACGCTGCAAAAACTCTTCTAGCTTTGAAGGTCGCGAATTCCAGTGGTCTGCAAAGGCTTCATTAAAAGCTTGATGTAATCTCTCATCATCCACACCAGGTATGTAATGTCGCACTGTAACACCATTTGGCCATAGTGGTGTTGGTATATTTGAGTTCAATTCAATCTCCATCCCCCACCATATACGCGTTGGAATAAAACCACCTTCTCTTAACACTTTTTCCTCATAGAAATTATTTGCTTGTGTTACAATCGTGCCATTCGAGCAAGACGAATTACTAACAAGCTCCGTAGCACGCTCTTCAAGCTTTGACCATATTACATGTTCAATTTCTTGATTCATATAATCAGGGTTTACAAATACGGCAGATGGAAACTGTCTTTCATTCCCTGTCAAAATTCCATAAGCGATTATTTCATCTTTATCCATAACAACATAAGAACTTTTACTAACATCAATACCTTTCCATGAGTTAGTAATGTCCTCTACCGTTGTATCAATTTCACCGTACATAGCTTGATCATAAATTGTACATAGTTTTTAAATTTGTTGTAAATCTTCTTGTGTAGTCGCTTTAACATTTAGATTGTTTACTAAGTTCCGCATACATTTCACCTCATTTAAACGAAATAATAAGATTATAATAATTAAAAATTCGAATCCTCTTGCAAAAAAACATTTCACACTGCTACTATTTTACGAAAAATATTATTGCTCTAAAACAATCAACAATACACCCGAAAGCGGAAAACTCTTTTCTTCCTCTTTTATCTTTCTTTCAATCAGAAAGATTTGATATCTTTATAACCTTATATGTCCCCCCATCCATATAGACAGGGGGACATATACCGCATCATTCTTTACTTAATACTTTCTAATTCCCATTGGTGATAATTACCTGGTGAAGTTGTATGCTCAGATTTTAAAACACGCTCACCAGCACCTACAAGCGGGGCAATACCATTATCTGCAACAGAACTAGTCCACTGGTTTTCTCTTGATGTTATATAATTAGAATCAGATTTTATATAGAAGTTCTTCTGATTAGTAAGCTTGTCTAATTTAATAGCAGATTTATTGTGATCAGTATCTAACCAACTATAGTCATAACCATTTCCAATGTTTAAATACTGATAATTACTATGACTACTATTCGTAAACTTCATAAACACTTCTTCATCTTTTTTGAATGGTTCTTCCGGTCTAGATTTACCTTTTCTTTCAAGTATTACTGGTGTTGCTTGAACGTCTGGTCCATGTATTGCTTGTTGGATAGGACCGAGTCTCAATCCATCCCAATTATTCCCCTTAAGTGAAAAGTGTACATATCTCCCATTAATTGATTGGCTTAAAGTACCAGCGCTCCAAGATTCGTTTACACCGTTAGCGAAGTTAGTAGCTGACTTCAAATAATACTGTTTTCCTTCTACTATAGGTTCTCCAGAATTATCTACTACTATTTTATCGATAGCGTCTAGATAGCTTTTATTTGAAACAAGAGGCGTGAAAACTTCAGTTTTATTGTCTTTTACATCAATTAATTCAAACTTAGCGTGAGATTCTCCAAGAGATGCACGGTTAACTGCTATGTCTACAGGTTCATTTTCTTTAGATTCATATACATTTGAATTCTGATTTCGAACTAATGTTACCTTTTGGCTCTCACCTTTTTTATTACGAACCGTAACAAAGATTTCTTTATTTAAATTAAATATACCTGGTATAACCGAAGCATAAATCTTTTTCTTGCTATAATCGTAACTGCTATATGATAGAGTTGGTTGTAGTGCACGGTAATCAAAGAAACCAAGGCTCTCACCTCGTTCTAAAAGAGAACGATTTGGACCATAACGAACTAGATTTTCTTTTGGCTGACCATTTACAATATGCTTCGCTACCCAAGCCCCCTTGCCTATCCCGCTATTTTCAAAAAATTCGTCCAGTGAAAGATTATAATCAACGCTAGCAGGTTTTGTTTTGTTCGTTCTTGGTGTATACACTCTAAATTTTGGTATAGAACCCAAATTTGTTTCTACTAATGTAGTAGAAGCATTTACATTTGATGCAAAATGCGACCAATCACCTAAATTTTCAAACTTTCCATCTTTCATTGTATATACATTCATTGTACTGGTAGGCAAGACCTCAATAGAAAGGGGTGCCCCTTGTTCTACCGCTTTTAATTCATCTAGTGTTAGAGAAATTTTCACATCGGCTTGACCTTCTATACTATCCATTAGAATTTCAGTTTTATTGTTTCCGCCTTTTGCTGTAGTTAACAAGTTGGCTTTATAACGATCTTGTGTCGCCTTAACAGTATTAATAATTTTATTACCTAATCGAATGTTAAAGTGAGGTGAAACATCCCCAGCAGACGCTGTACCCGTGTTTTTATATTCTAGATGGAAGCGCACATTTGCTGCTTTAGCTGAATCAACAGTTGTTGCTGTTGACCAATCAAAACTATTAGAGATGCTTTCTGTTTCCGTTTTTGTATTAGAGTAACCATATCCTACATTTAACGATCCTTTTCCTGAAGGTACAGGACCCACTGCCGATCCCTCAGCGCCGCCTTCAACCGCTAAACCAACATTAAAAGAATGTTGTACAGATAGACTTTTTTCCCAGCTCTTAGTACGTGATTCACCATTTGAATCTGTAATACTAGCAACCGGAGTAATATCGATACGTTTTACAGCAATTTGTAGATTTGGCACATTCGCGATCATGGGGTTAAAATCTGTATCAGAATCACTATCATAATGCTCCACTTCATAGCTATCTGTAAAAGGGTCTCCATCTGAGTTTGCACTCTTCGGATTTGTTATAAATCTCTTTTTTCCAAAGTCTTTCACTAGATCATATAACTGAGCTTCATTTTTTCCTGTCTTTTCATTAAATACAATTTTAAATCCTTTTTCTTCCACGTCATTAGGAATACCATCATTGTCCCAATCATTATTTTCCTGAGGTTCTTCCATAATCATGATTCCCTTTTTTCCAGAATCACCATAGATAATATTTTGTCCTTCCTTTAGATTGGTATCTTCTTGAAAGGTTTCCACTTTTCCGCCTTGTTCAGGCTTTGTTTCAGCTAAAGCAGGGGATGTTATCGTCAATGCCATAGTTAAACTACTTACTGCACCAAGTATTGGCTTTAATTTTTTCATCTTAGTTTTCCTTCATATTTCCTATACATGTTTGAACATCTACTAGTAAGATTGATTTCATAATATCTCACAAGTCTTTCATTTCCCTTTCGCAAATGTTACAAAAGTCTTTCACAATTTTTTTTACTTTATTGATATAACGGGTTCCGTTGCAGAATGTCTTAACACATAGAAAGATGAGAAAATTGCAGAAACAAATTTTACAAATTATTTCCTAACCAAACAAAAAGGCAGTTTTACTTTGCTATTTAATAAATTGTAAATCTGATAGGTGACAAAAATAAAAGGAACACAACTTTTTTAAAGTTGTGTTCCTTTTATTTATAAACTATTTAATTATAAAAGATAAAATCCCTATAATTACACATGCAATTCCGCTTAAGAATTGTCCCAGCCCCGCTGTTTCTCCTAAAATAAAGAAATTAAAAATATTTTTTCTTGTTTGTGTTTTCCCTATAAATGCTTCATCCGTTTTCATTCTATATATACCCCATAATACTAAGACTACGCCAAAAAGTATAAATAATAACTTTAAAATCATCGTGTAATTACCTCTGTTCAATATATTTTTTATGTATGTGATTCCTTTATTTTTATTCCATAAAGGCAGTTTAGAAAATAATGTTCCTTTTTCCATACCTCTTTATTTTTCTAGTACATCTGAACGAACTAGTTTTTAATCATCTGTTTTAATTACACCTGTTGAAATTGAACCTTTCTTCTGGCACCTGTCCATTTTTAATATTTAATGACAGGTTTTCTTTTTCAACAGAAGTGATTGAACTAGAAGAGTAAGATACTGTACTTACTTCTACTTTTAAAGAAAAAACTGGACTTACTAGAACAAGCACACGCTAAAGCTGCGGGAGTTATTTTTTCATTTGACCCATTTTATTTCTTCCTCTCTTTCATCATATCTACAAGATTACAAAAGATGAAATTATACTTATACTATTCACTTCAGATTAAAATATAATCACCCTCGATACAGTAATCTTATTATATATATCTTTCAATTTCCTTTCGTAAATGTTACAAAAGTCTTTCAACCGACTCATTTTTTTCTGATGTAACAGGAAGAGTAAACCAAAATTCACATCCCTGTTTCCCATCTTGGCGGTCCCGAACACCAATTTGTCCTTTATGCAGTTCAACTAGCGATTTTGCAATAGCTAAACCAAGCCCAGAACCTCCAGATTGTGAACTTCTTGATGGATCCGTTCTAAAAAAACGGTCAAATATACGCAATTGATCATCTGGAGAAATCCCTTCCCCTTCATCACACAAAGTGAATTGAACTTGCTGCTTCTGTTTATTTTCCTCTACAATTAATTCGATTGTTCCACATGTAGGAGAGTGCCGAATCGCGTTATGCAACAAATTATTGATAACTCGTGCTATTTTACATGGCATAATCCAAATTCGTGGTAATGTCTCAGAAACATGCAATTGCAAATCAATCTCTTTATCTTGCAATAAGATATCATGTGAATCTATTACTTTTAATAGAATGCTATCTACATGTATTAAACTTGGATGAAAAACTTCTTGTCCAAGTTCTAACTTAGAAAGGTCAAATAAATCATTAATTAATCCACTTAATCGTTGTATATCATTTAGGATTGTCTTTAAATATTGTTGTTTCATATCAGAGTCTTCAATTAATCCATCTTGTAACGCTTCTACCATCAATTGTATGCTAGCCATAGGAGTTCGTAAGTCGTGGGAAATATTCGCAATCAGCTCTGTACGTGCTTTTTCTCCTTTTTCTAACTTAGCAAAGCTTTCGTCTAGTTTTTTGGCCATTTCTTGAAAAGCTTCTGCTAATTCTTTAAATTCTTCCGGTTCTTTTCCTATTATGTACATCGTTCCAAATTGTCTATCACTAAATTGTTTGGTTAAGGCAATTAAATTTTGAATAGATCTCATAATAGGGCGTGTCATTAACCAGTAAATAATCGTAGAAATAATCATTGCTACAATTACTATTACTATTAATAATCGTGTCTGTTCTGGTCTAAGTAGCATTTGCCTTTCACTGTACCATATAGAAATCACCATGATACCCGTGCTTAATAGATTCATCAATAACAGTTGATATCGTAACTTCATTTATCGTTTCCTCCATCTGGTTCAAAACAATAACCGATGCCCCAAACCGTATGAACCCAACGATTCTTTGTTGTATGTTTCTCCAATTTCTCACGTAAACGACTCATTAATACAGTTACTGCATTTGTGCAACCTTCATACTCAAATCCCCAAATTTGTTCAAGAAGTTGAGACCGTGAAAACACCTGTTTAGGATGTTTTGCCATGAGATAAAGCACCTCAAACTCTTTCACCGTTAGCTCTATTTCATATTGACAAACAAATACACGTCTTTTCGTTGGATCAATTTTCAAATCTAGAAACTCTATCATTCCTGATTCAGGCTCTATTCCTTGAGGTGTTACTTGATTTCCTCTTCTTAGTATAATTTGTACCCTTAATACTAATTCACGAGGCGAAAAGGGTTTTGTTACATAATCATCTGCCCCCATTGTTAATCCTAAAATCCGCTCCCTTTCTTCTCCTCTCGCGGTTAACATAATAATAGGTACATTGGAATGTTGGCGAATTTCCTCACATAGTTCCCAACCATCTTTTTCTGGCATCATCAAATCTAAAATAATTAGATCTGGTTGAAATTGTTGAAATACATTCCATCCTTTTGCTCCATTCACAGCAGTGTATACCTCATACCCTTCCCTTTCTAAGTACCGTTTACATATCTCCCGTATATTATCTTCATCTTCTATAATTGCAATTCTTGTTTTCATACATTAAATCTCCTCTGTTCCTTCATCAATGGCGAATGATATAAAATCAATATTCTTAAGTTCATATTAGTTTATATACATTACATTTTTCTTTCAAAAATATAACAAAACTCTTTCACAGCCATCATAAAAAATTATCACTCAAGTAAAAAAGTTTCTTTTTCTATAGCTGAGAAAAAGAAACTTTTCAATTTAAAGATATACATGTGACTTAACCTAAATGGTATTTAGAGCAACCTTCTTTTCTCTAAATTAATTTTTCATCTCCCGTTACATTATGAATCTAACTTTTTAAGTGACTTTTGAAAGGAGCCTCTTACTTCTAGGCATAAAATATAACGTCTACTGAAACTAGGAGTTGTACTTCAAATTCAAGTTACATTATCTCTATTAAATCCAGTTTTCTTTGCCTGATCAAATCACTTCAGACCACCTATATTTCTACAAGATAATCGTCTGATTTTTCATTTCCAGAGATTTATTTGCTAGTTATGATTACATGCTATTTGGACTAACATCACCAACTGAGTCACCGTTATAAATTGGGAAAAACAGAGTAACAGTAGTTCCTTTCCCAACTTGGCTTTTTATACTTATTTTCCCACCATGACTTTCAATAATTCGATAACTCATCATGAGCCCAACACCCGTCCCTTTTTCTTTTGTACTATAAAAAGGTTCACCTAGTCTTTTAATTCTTTCTGAAGGAATACCTACTCCTTTATCTAAAATACAAATCTTAACCTCGGTACTATTATGTTTTTTCACATTAATGATGATTTCTTGACCATTTTTTATAGCCTCAATAGAATTTTGTAAAATACTATAGAAAACTTGTTTTAATTGAATTTCGCAACACTCAATCAATAAGTTTTCAACATCCATGTTCAATGCAATACGAATATTCTTCATAATTGCTTGTGTACTTATTAAGTCGACTACATTATCTAATATAGTACAAAGGTTTTTCGGTTCAAATACTGTAGCATTCGGTTTTGCAATAGATAAAAATTCTTGAATAACCTTTTCAATAGTACTGATTTCAGAAAGTATTAGGCTTAAATAGTCTTTATCCTTCCCTACTTCCTGTTGCAATAATTGCATGAAGCCTTTAATTACTGTTAATGGGTTACGAACTTTATGAGCGACCCCAGCTGCCAATTGCCCTACTGCATTAAGGGTATCTGATTTTTTTAATAATTCCGTCGTTATTGTACGCTCTGTAATATCACGTACAATAATCATAATTTCATCCTCAAAAAGCGGTAAAAGTCTTGCTTCAAAATAATAAATTTCATCATCTAGTTGTAGAGAATAATCTATTAATACAGGAGTGGATGAAGTTTTTATTTGATTAATAGCCTTCTCAAATTGCTTTATGATAGGAACTGGTAATATCTCTTGGAATTTCTTCCCTATAAATTCTTCAATTGGAACATAAAATTTGGATACAGAATTAACTTTACAATCCTTAATGGTCCCATCAAGTTCTGACAAAAAATACAAATCAGGAATTGCTTTAAAAATTAATTCTAGTTCAGTCGAGGTTTGTTTAAGTTTCTCTTCCATCCTCTTACGCTTAGTAATATCAATTCCAATTGCTCCGAAACTCCATCCTAAAGTTGGAATACTATGTAATATATTGGACCACATAATAGTTTTTATCTCACCATTTTTACATGTGATATCCATCTCCCAATCTCTAAAATCGTGACCACTTTGCAACAAATCGTTACGATTAGGTCTATGAGGATGTAGCAATTTCATCGCTTTTGGATTGTTAATTATTTCATCTGCATTATATCCAGTTACTAATTCACATTCCCGATTCCACATAATAATATTTCCTTTTTCATCAATAGCATTAATCATAATCGGCATATTTTGTAATATACTACCTAAACAATTTTCCTCATGATTTGTTATCGCATTCATTTGTGAATCTTTTTCATGAATTTTTTTAAGGTGTAATTGTTGTGTTGCCATCTCTTCAATTAGATTTGCAATGCATTTAAAATGTGTTATATGAGAATCCGCAATAACCTCTTTATTACTACTTGTTCCTATAACAAAGGTTGCTATATGCTCCTGCTCAATAATGATCGGAATATGCATTTCTTGGGACGATTGGATTTTTGGATTATGAAAAAAAGGGTCACCTTTGGAAAATATAACATTTTGATTATTATCAAGGAGACAGAATGGAACTTTAGTTAAATTATAAAATTGCTCTGTTATATTCTTAAACTCGTTTATATTTATAAGATCTTTAAGTGTGTATTTCATTATTTAACCCATCTCCTTTATATTTACTATATCTTTAAGACTCCCAATATAAATTTTCCAACTAGAAACAATAAACAATTCCCTATTACAATGATGGATTCGTTCTGAAATACCCTAGGATCAACCGCATACTTGTATAGAGTAATAATACAAAGGTTTAAACCATAAAAAGGGCCGCAAAGCTTTCTTAAAAAAACGCTATGCGGCCTTATGTTTTCTTGTTTCACCTAAATAA
>NZ_JBALMG010000137.1:17728-18002 GCF_036963225.1 Bacillus sp. JJ783
CATTGTACAAACAAAAAATAATCTATATTTCCCTATTATCTTTACTAATTTTAATATTCACAAACTAAGCAATTACTGATAGAGTTGTAATCGAAATAATTACAACTCTTCATCATCCCTATCAAATCTCGAAATCTTATATTGTATCATATCTGTCATCTTAAAATGAGCATAAATTTTTGATTAATAATGTTTTCATTTAAATGCTATTGGTTTATTCATACTATTTCCCTTTATGTTTAGATTCATAACATGAGTATGTCCAAGTTTGATA
>NZ_JBALMG010000138.1:0-4270 GCF_036963225.1 Bacillus sp. JJ783
ACGAATAACTGAAGAAGACGTTGATGGACCACTTCTTAAATTTACATTTTTTCCAAGGATATAAGCAATCCCCTTCGTTTGTGGTGTTGGCTGCGGGTTTGGAGGTTGTGGATTTGGAGGATTCGGATTTGGAGCTACTCCAAAAATAGCTGCTATTCCATTTGCATACGCTTGACTTAGATCTTCAATAAATTGTGGATTTTTCAATAAATTAGCATCAAATGTAGTATCAATAAAGGCAGTCTCTGTTAATATTGCATCCATTGCAGTCTCTCTTAGTACCGCATAATTTGCTTTTTTGGCTCCTCGGTCACGAAGGCCGTATTTTGTTAATACAGGATTGACTGCTGCATGCATTTTTTGTTGCTTTTCATATGCGGAACTACTATTAGATAGCGCGTTGTAAATATAACTTTCAAATCCAGTTCCACCGCCACTATTAATGTGAAATGAGATAAAATAATCTGCACCAAATGAATTAGCAATATTAGCACGTTCTGATAAAGAGATAAACACATCACTATCACGTGTCATTTTAATATTGATTGGGTAATTTGCAGATAAAATATCTCGCACACGTCTAGCAATTTGAAGTGTTAACTCTTTTTCCACTAACCCATTACCAACAGCACCAGAATCATACCCACCATGCCCTGCGTCTATAACAAGTTTCATATATCTTTTTCGTTCCTTTCTTTATTGTAATAAGCTTTCATTTCTACTCGTCCTATTTTATGTTAATTGTACAAGTTCCGTTACAAGTACAAATAAAAAAACCCCTTATGCAAGGGGGTTTCTATCACTTTTTTTTAACCAATTTAAAATGAATATGTATGATTGATAGTGGATGTAACGTACGCAAAATAAAAGACACAAAAGGAACATCCCAACACCGCTATATAGCAAACCAAACTTCAAAAAGATGTTCAAAAGAGACGGGAAATGAGATGCGTTTTGTAATACAAATAACATGCAAAACAAAATTACAAACACAGGTATATATTGTAATTCATATGGCCTTCTCTTCTTATACATTTTTTTTTGAATGAAAATTTGGCATAACTCTGCTACAATAAAGCAACTTCCAACTAATGCAAGACCAGCAGTCATTGTCATACGTTCACCTACCCCATATTCATTTCATCAAGTAATCAATATTCACTATATTTTCTTTACATATATTCCATTTTCCTCAATAAAACCAAATCCCTCTATGAAAGATTTAGCTTGTTCCGTAAATACCTCATGCAATACTTTTATTTCTTTCACATTTCTCTGTTTCATCATTTCTTCAAATGTAAAATACGTATTTGTCCCGTATCCATAACCTTGATAATCAAAATGAATAATTAACTGTGACAAAATAGCACTCTCTTCTTGAACGCTATAATCTATTACACCAATATATGTATCATCAACCTTTACACAATGCTGAACCTTTTTCTCATCTAAGCTGTGTGAGTGAAACATTTCTTTTACAACGCTTTCATTTTCTGTATTTACTTTCTCAAACGTAATCATATGTTGTCCATCCTTTTACTATTATTGTATCAATAATAAATGCAATTTATGAAAAAAACCTTAAGATCGAATGCGACCTTAAGGTTTTTTATTAAACTAAGCTATACGCACGCTTTGTTTCTTCGTGGAACTTATTCGTATCGTATTTATGCTCAACATAAATTTGATGCCATACCATAAACGCAAGTACAGTCCAAATTTTACGGCTATAATCGCCTTTATCTGCACAATGTGCTTCCAGTAAGTTTAATACATACTGTTTTTCGATTAAATGCTCAGTTTTGCTTTCTTTAATAATATTTACAGCCCAATCGTGCATTTCATCTTTTAACCAGTGACGAATTGGTACTGGGAATCCAAGCTTTTTACGATCTAACACGTGATCCGGAACAATTCCACGGGCAGCTTCACGTAATATAGCTTTCGTTGTTCCGTTTGCAATTTTAAATTCTGTCGGAATTTTAGATGCAACGTCAAATACTTCTTTATCTAAGAACGGTACACGAAGTTCTAATGAATTTGCCATCGTCATTTTATCAGCTTTTAATAAAATATCGCCGCGTAACCATGTGAACATATCAATGTACTGCATTTTACTTACATCATCATAATCTTTAATTTCGTTATACAATGGTTTCGTGATATCCATATAGTTAACACTTTCATCGTAATACTTCATTAATTCAGCTTTCTCTTCTTCACGGAAGATTTTCGCATTTCCATAGTAACGCTCTTCGATTGGCGTACATCCACGCTCTAAGAAGCTTTTTCCTTTAAACCCTTCTTTAAGAGCACCACTTAATGCCTTTAGAACACTCTTTCCTGGGCTAGGAATGTAAGAGAACATTTTTAAAGAGTTTGGCTCACGATAAATGTTATATCCACCAAATAGCTCGTCTGCACCTTCACCAGAAAGAACAACCGTTACATGTTTACGCGCTTCTTTCGCAACGAAATACAATGGTACAGCTGCTGGATCCGCTAAAGGATCATCCATATGCCAAATAATTTTTGGGAACTCATCCATAAATTCTTGCGCTGTAATGAATACGTTATGGTTTTTAACTCCTAATTTCTCAGCAGTTTCTTTCGCAACATCAACTTCACTGAAACCGCGTTGTTCGAAACCAATAGAGAATGTTAATAGATTTGGATTCATTTCTCTTGCGATAGAAGCAATAATAGATGAATCGATACCACCAGATAAGAAAGAACCTACTGGTACATCACTACGCATATGTACTTTTACAGAATCGTATAATACATCACGAATTGCTTGGATATGCTCCTCTTTCGTTGCGCTTGAAGCGTTGAAATAAGGATTCCAGTAGCGATGGATTTCCATCTCTTTACCGATTTCTTTTACGAAGTAATGACCAGGCTCAATTTTGTTAACATCAATTGTTAATGTTTCTGGCTCTGGACCATATTGGTACGTAAAGTAGTGTTGTAGTGACTTTGGGTTTACCCCTTTGTCTTCCATTACATGCATAATACTTTTCTTCTCAGATGCGAAGAATGTAGTATCACCTTGTTGTGCGATGTATAAAGGCTTAATACCGAAGTGGTCACGTGCACCGAAAAGTTTCTTTTCTTCACGATCCCAAATCATAAATGCGAACATACCACGAAGGTAGTCTACACATTTTTCTTTCATATGTGCATACAATGCAATAATAACTTCTGTATCAGATTGTGTAGCAAAAGTTGCACCTTTTTCAAGTAACATTTCACGTAGTTCTACATAATTGTAAATTTCACCATTAAAAATAATTACATATCGATCATTTTCATAAGTTAGCGGCTGATGTCCTGCCTCTAAGTCAATGATACTTAAACGGCGGAAGCCAAATTGTACATGTTCATCACGAAAATATCCTTCGTCATCTGGACCGCGGTGGAAAATCATCGTGTTCATATTTTCAAATTGATGTTTTTCTGTTTCTGAAAACCCTCTAGGGTTTTCACATAAACATCCTACAAAACCACACATACTTCTTACCCTCTTTCAGTTTTCATTCTGTCTCAATACTACTATATCAACCCTATTTATACTAGCATAACCAACTGAATATGGCGACCAAAAACTATAAAAAAACTCACTCCATTTCACATTTTTAACATTTTTTTATGAAAACATGAAAACTAGGCACTCACCTTTCTCCGCTTTTGTCATATGATATTGCAAATTGATTTCTAGGAGGTAATACCATGAGTGAAGAAAAAAAAGATTCTTCTCGCCCACCGGTTCGTAATTATTTAAAGCAAATTGATGATTTTTTCGAACAAACACCTCTTCGTGGCGTAATTGCTGATTTAAATCATTTTTTCCAAAAAGGAAACCGTTTATTAACATTCCCAGTAGATTTATACGAAGTTGATGACGAACTCGTCGTTACAGCCGAACTACCAGGTATACAAAAAGAACAAATTCAAATTGAAATACAAAGCGAATACTTAAAAGTCTCTGTAAAAGAAGATATACTTGAAGAGACAGAAGAAGAATCTTCTCACAATTATTATCGCCGAGAACGTTCCATTTCAGAAGCGTCAAGAATTATTAAGTTACCATATTTAATTAATAAAAAAACAGCGAAAGCTTCTTATCAAAACGGTGTGTTAGAAATTCGCGCACCGAAACTACCACAACAGCATGACATATTATCCATAGACTAAAAGACAAAAAAGAAGGGTGCTAAGCACCCTTCTTTTTAATCAGCTAATCGCTTCATATCACGTATAATATCTT